>DATIGG010000436.1:0-24554 GCA_035454825.1 Thermodesulfobacteriota bacterium
TGAGTGGTTCAAGACAAACCCGGTGGGAACAGGTCCCTTCATGTTCGAATCCTATGAGCCCCGGCAGAAGACTGTTGTTTCAGGGAATCCCAGATATTTTCGGGGAGTCCCTGTCCTGAAAAAAGTGGTCGTCCGGTATATTGCTGCCATCAATTCCCGTGAGCTTGGACTTCAGACAGGAGAATTGCACATTATCGAAGGACTTAAAGAAGATAAATGGATTGAAAAGATGGCAGCCCTTCCGGAGGTTACCGTCAAATCTTTTGGACCCTGTGAAACCCAGGTTCTAAACTTCAATATGACGAACCCTCCCTTTAACGATCTTCGGGTCCGAAGGGCAGTTTCCTATGCGATTTCCCGTGAAGGGATCGCCGCTTTTATGGGGAAAGGGTTGGCAGTTCCGATCTACTCTCCGGCGCAGGCACCCCCAGCGCCGGGGGCTCTGACCAAAGAAGACGCGGTGAAGGCAGGGGTGGTTTACGAAGATCATATCGCCGAGGCCAAAAAGCTTCTTGCCGAGGCGGGCCATCCCAATGGGTTTAAGACAGAAGTCATCATCAGTGAGATGGCCAGTAGTTATCAGAAACCGATGGTGGCCATCCAAGCCCAGCTCAAAAAGGCAGGGATTGATATGGCCTTAAAGGTCGTTGATCATTCCTCTTTCCACAGCCTCATCCGAAAAGATGCGAGCCCGATCGTTTATTATGCAGCCTGGAGGCCCAATGTCGATGTTTACCTCACCCGTTTTTATCATTCCGATTCAACAGTCGTGGCAGGGAAAAAGCCGGACACCAATTTTTCTCACTATGGGATGGTGGATGCAAACGGAGATGGGAAGATCGATAGCATCGATGACCTGATTGAGAAGGCCCGGTGGGAACTGGATGCAGAAAAACAGATTGTCCTCTGGAAAGAAGCTCAGATCAAGCTCTTGAAGGATGTGGCCGTAGTTCCGATTATCCGTCTTAAATACGCATTTCCGATGAAGTCCTCTGTGGATTTGGGACATCCTCTGGAGTTTAGCTGGGCAACCTACTCCCCGCAGATTACTGAAAAAACAAGAATCCTGGCGAAGTAGCAAAACAATTTCCCTTCTGCTTCTAATCCCTCCCTCTCCCCTGGCGGGAGAGAGAGGGGTAGCGGCACTGACTTATTAGTATTAGCAGTCTGTAACTCCCCCTCCCCCTCTTAACCAGAAGGGAGATATCCCTCACCTTGAGGTAAGGGGAGGTTAGGTGGGGTTATGAGTTCTTGTTATGCTGAATTACATTATCCGTCGAATCTTCCAGAGCATCCCCATTCTCTTTGTGGTATTAACCCTGGTTTTTGTAGTGGTCCGGATCTTACCTGGCGATCCTGCGGTAGCTGCTCTTGGAGATTATGCGAGTAGAGACGCGGTCCAAGCGCTCCGGGAAAAGATGGGACTCAATGTACCGCTTTGGCTTCAATACCTGCGATTTCTGGGTGACCTTTGCCGGGGAAATCTCGGGACCTCCATTATCACGGGTTACCCCGTTGCAGCCCAGCTCATGAAGGTCCTTCCTTATTCCTTAGAACTGACCTTCAGCGCGATTCTGTTTGGTTTTCTCTTCGGGATTCCCCTGGGGATCCCGGCGGCTGTGAAACGGAACAGTTTTATCGATTACTTTAACCGTGTTTTTTCCCTGATGGGTCTTTCAATTCCCGCTTTCTTTCTGGGCATTCTTTTGATGCTTCTGTTTTCAATTAAACTGAAACTCTTTCCTGTCGTCGGGGGCGGGGATCTTTCAAACCTTTCGAGTAATCTCCGTCATCTTTTTCTCCCTGCCCTTTCCCTCGGGTTAATTATGACCGCCTATGTGACGCGGATGACGCGGTCTTCTCTCCTGAACATCCTTCGGGAGGATTATGTCCGAACCGCCCGGTCAAAGGGAATCTCTGAACGGATCGTCCTTTTAAAGCATGCCCTGCGCAATGCACTGATTCCAATCATTGCTCTTGGCGGCGTATATGCGGTTGTGCTCATCGGGTCCTCCGTCATGACGGAGATCGTCTTTTCACGGCCCGGACTGGGAAGCCTCATGGTGGGGGCCATTAAACAGAGGGATTATACGACCCTTCAATCCGTGATGGTGTTTTATTCGGTGATCGTCGTCGTTCTCAACCTGATGACGGATCTGGTCTATGGCCTGATCGACCCAAGGATCCAGTATCGATAAGGGAAAATGGAATAAGAAATAGAATACTGGAATACTGGAATAGTGGAATCATGGAATAATGGGACAAACAAAAGGCAAACGAATGATCTGTTTTTGAATTTTTCCCAATGTCCCAATATTCCATCATTCCATTCTTCCAATGTTCCTTTTGGAATTTGAGAATTAGGATGTCTCCCAAAGTCTCTCAAAGTGGGAAAATTTGGTTTACCTTTTCAAGGAATAAGACGGCTTTCGCCGGAGGGGTCATTGCCCTTTTCATTGTTTTCACGGCCATCCTGGCTCCCTGGATATCCCCTCATGATCCCCTGGAGCAAGATCCTTTCTACCGCCTGGCCGCGGGAAACGAAAAGCATTGGTTAGGGACCGATGATTTTGGCCGGGATGTTTTTTCGAGGATCATCTGGGGGAGCCGGGTTTCCCTTCTGATCGGGGGTGCTTCTGTATTTCTTGGAATGCTTCTTGGAACGGCAATGGGAATGATCGCAGGCTATTATGGAGGAAAACCCGAGAGTGTGATCATGAGAACAACAGATGTGATGATGTGTTTTCCAGACCTCATTCTGGCGATCGCCGTCACCGCGGCCCTGGGAGCCAATCTTATCAATCTGATGATCACGATTGGAATTGTGATGACCCCGCGATTTGCCCGCATGGCTTATGGCATCATCCTGTCTCTCAAGGAAAATGAATATGTTGTTGCAGCCCGGGCCGTAGGGGCAAGGGGCCCAAGGATCATTATCCAGCATATTTTCCCAAATATTTTTGGGGAGCTTCTGGTTGCCGGAACCCTTTGGGTCGGGGAGGCCATCCGGCTCGAAGCCAATCTTGCATTCATTGGGTTAGGGGTCCAGCCCCCGACACCCACCTGGGGAAATATGACCCGGGAAGGGATTGAAGTGCTCATCAATGCTCCGTGGATCTCTGTCTTTTCGGGGTTAAGCATTCTTATTACCATTCTCTCCTTTAACATGCTGGGAGACGGGATCCGGGACATCACAGACCCGAAACTAAGAGGAGCGTAACTCCCCTCTATTCCCCCCTTAGATTAAGGGGGGACGAAGGGGGGTTAGAGAACATAGGGGAAGGGTACCCACTCAATACCCGGATGAACCAAAAAGGAGGGTTGCTTTGAATGGATTCATTGGAGGACAGTATACACCCCTGAGTGAGAAAAACATTGTTAAAATTCATGAAACATCTCTCAAGATTCTTGAAGAGATCGGAGTAAAGGTTGCCCTGGAGGAAGCCCTTCAAGTTTTTAGGAAACATGGGGCAAAGATCGATGGAGAGATCGTTCGCATTCCTCTCTCGACCGTGGAAAAAGCGCTTAAGCTTGTCCCCCATCAATTTTTGATGGCAGGCCGGGAAGAGAAGAACGATCTTTACATGGAAGACAAGAGGGTCTATCTCGGGACAGGGGGAGCAGCGCTCACTGTCCTTGATCTGGAAGAAGAGGTCGCCAGGCCAGGCATCCTCCAGGACATTGCCCATATTGCAAAGCTTGTCGATAACTTGGAAAACGTCCATTTCTATCTCAGGCCCTGTGTTCCCCAGGATATTCCTAAAGAGGTGATGGACATCAATCAGTTTTATGCCGCTCTTGCTAACACGACCAAGAATGTCATGGCCGGTGTTCAATCCGTTCAGACGGCGCGGGATGTGATCGAGATGGCAGGGATGATTGCAGGGGGAGAAAAGGCATTGCTAAAAAGACCCTTTATCTCCTTTGTGACGAGCTGGATGGTGAGCCCTCTCCATTTTGCCACAGAAACGACCCGTGTGCTTTTAGAGGTGACAAAGAACAAGATCCCGGTCGCCCTTTCTTCGGCGCCGATGGCCGGTTCCACCGCGCCCGTGACACTGGCCGGAGCCCTTGCGCAGGTTCATGCCGAGCAACTTTCGGGAATTGCGCTGACCCAGTTGGCCAATCCCGGCTCACCCGTTCTCTATGGCGCCATTCCCTCCATGGCTGATCTGAAATGGATGACCTATGTCGGAGGAGGCATTGAATTTGGTTTGATGAATGCTGCCATCTCTCAGATGGCTCAGTATCTTCAAGTACCGAATTATAATTCTGCAGGCCTTACCGATTCGAAGATCCCTGACATCCAGGCGGGCTATGAAAAGGCTTACTCGATTTGTCTATGCGTGTTGGCAGGATCGAACTATGTCCATCATGCGGCCGGGATGCTCGAATCGATGAGAGCCGTGGCATATGAGCAATATGTGATCGACAATGAAATCATCGGGATGGCTCTCCGTCTTCTAAGAGGGATTGAGATCGATGAGGAGACATTGGGATTTGAGGCCATTCGTGAAGTAGGTCCTTCCGGTAATTTCCTGTCATCCATGCATACGATCAAATATATGAGGCAGGAATATTTCCGTCAGACCCTTGGGGACCGTCAGGCCAGGGAGACCTGGGAAAAGGCAGGCTCCCTCGATGGTCGTGAGAGGGCCCGGAGAAGAGCTAAGGAAATCCTCAAAACCCATTCTCCAAAGGGGATTGATCCAAAAATTGACCAGGAGATTCGAAAGCGATTCAAAATCCTTATTTGAATTCTTAACTCGAAAGAGCCAATATATGGGTTAATCTGTAATCCCTCAGAAGTTATGGTTTGAAATCCTGCCAGCAAAGAGTTCATCGTGATCATATATGACATCAAGCTTTATGATCCAAGAACAGATACGGTAACCATCGTCATCTCATTGCCGGAAAGGAGGCAGGATTCCAGGAGGCCAAGAGGTAGAATGACCATAGAAAAATGGGCTAGAGCTTTATTGGGAGAAGATTGGTGGTTGAAACATTGGCACAATATTTCGATAGCGGAAAGCCAAGGCAGCCACTTTCGAAGAGATATTGGAAAAGGCAAGATTCTGAAGCCACCCCAGAAGGGAGGAGTGGACTAGAGCAGATCGAACTTTCTCTCCCCCTGTTCGGGACGGCTTCCTGTTAAAACTCGGGGATTAGCCGAAAGGCATGGCGCTCCATAGCCAACAATTTTTTCCTATTTTTCACCTTCTTTCTTGATCAACAACATCAGGCTGTCTCCCCTTTGATGGTGAGAAGGTGCTCAACCTCTTTTAAGCCATTCCGGATTGGGTGTTTCTCATCCGCGGGAGAGAGTATAAGAAATGACATAAGGAGAAGAACAAAGGAGGATGTAAATTTTTTGCTGTGTTTTGCTGCGTTTTTGACTTGACAAAATATATTTGTTTTTATATCGTAAATATATTCATAAAATATTTCTATCTGAAGCGTGTCGAGAAGGGGAAATGCCTCTTGCTCTAAAAGCCTATAATTTATTGAAGGAAAAGATCATCACCCTGGAATTTGGACCCGGGGAACCCCTTGACGAAAAGAGGATCGCGAACGGGTTTGGTTTTGGAAGGACGCCTCTCCGGGAGGCCATCCTGAGGCTCGAAGCCGATAATCTTGTCGACATCTTCCCGGGGAAAGGCACCTATGTTAAACAGATCACCCTCAAAGGGGTGAGAGACCTTCTTCAAGCCCTCCTGGCATTAGAGCGGGCAACGATCCAGCTGAGCCTCCTCAATATCACTCCGGCGCAGATTGATGAGATCCGATCTGTCCATGAGCAGATCATAGAGGCGATCCGGAAAAGCGATTCCATTAACATCACCTATTTTAACAATCAGTTTCATCGTTTAATCGCAAAGGCCTCCAATAATGAGTACCTCTCGACTTATATTCAAAAGATCCGTGTAGAAGAACAGCGACTGGCGTATCTCTGCTTCAGCAAGGAGGTCTCCGCCACTTATCCCCTGAAGGAGCACTTTCGGCAGGTGATTGAAGAACATTCGAACATCATTACTTACCTCGAAAAGAAGGATGCCCAGAGACTCGACGAAGAGATAGTCAATCACAACCGGTTGTTTCAACGAAGGATTTTCGGATACCTGGAGTCCTATCTCGCAGGAGAGACTGGAACCGGGCAGGCCTCCCGGAAAAGGAGTTCCCATTGACCCCCCACTATTTCATTGCTTCGGATGTCGGAGGGACGTTCACCGATACGATCTTATATGATAAAGAAGAGAAGAGGATCTTCATTTCGAAAGTCTCCACGACACCCGAAAACCAGTCGATCGGGACGATCCGGGGGATTTCGAAGATCCTCAACCGCCAGGGACTGGATGGCCGGCAGATCGAAGCCGTCAATCACGGGATGACCACTGGAACCAATACGGTGATCCAGCGCAGAGGAGCGGCCTCCGCCCTGATCACCAATCGGAATTTTAGGGATGTTCTCGAAATCGGCCGGCAAAACCGGCCCTCCCTTTACAACTTTTTCGCAACTCGGGAAAAGCCCCTGGTCGAGAGGGAGCATCGTTTTACGATCAGAGGCCGGATTAATTATCGGGGGGAAGTTTTGGAGGATCTGGATGAAAGGGAGATCAAAAGGATTGCCCTTGAAATTAAGAGAAGAAAGATCAGAGCGGTTGCCATCTGCCTCCTCCATTCCTATATCAACCCTACCCATGAACAAAGGGTCAAGGAGATCGTTAGCCCCATTCTTGGAGATCTCTCCATCTGCATCTCCTGTGAAATTCTCCCTGAATATCGCGAGTACGAGCGGTTTAGCACCACCGTTCTAAATGCTTACCTGATGCCTGTCATGCATCGATACCTCACCACTCTGGAAGAGGGGTTAAGGGCAAAGGATTCAGCCTCTTCACTCAAGATCGGTTCAGACGTTCCTGTCATGATCATGGAGTCCAGCGGCGGGGTGATGACAGCAAAGGCAGCGCGGGGGAAGCCCGTCTATACCGTGCTTTCCGGACCTGCAGGCGGAGTTGTAGCCTCCACCTTTATTGGAAGGCTAACGGGTTTTCACCATCTTATCACGATCGATATGGGAGGAACGAGCACGGATATCAGTTTGATCCTGAATGGCAGGCCGATTCTGACCTCCGAGGGGAATATTGAGGGCATTCCCATCCGCGTTCCCATCATCGACATCAATGCCATCGGCGCAGGCGGAGGCTCCATTGCCTGGATTGACGAGGGAGGCGCTCTCAAGGTTGGTCCCCAGAGCGCCGAAGCAATACCTGGTCCTGCCTGCTATGACCAAGGGGGAGATCAGCCCACGATTACCGATGCAAATGTGATTTTTGGACGGATTGATCCCAACTACTTTCTGGGCGGAGAGATGAGGTTGAATCCGGAGAGATCTCGAGAGGTGATCGAGGAAAGGCTCTGTGGTCCTCTGAAGATGGATCTTCTCACTGCAGCAAGAGGAATTATTCAAGTGGCAAATGCCAATATGGTCCGGGGTATACGGGTGGTTTCCGTGGAGAGAGGCTATGACCCAAGGGATTTCACCCTCATCCCCTATGGAGGGGCAGGTCCACTCCATGCAGTGGCCTTAGCAAAGGAATTGAAGATTCCCAAGGTTTTGGTCCCTCCCATCCCTGGGATCCTGTCTGCCATGGGGATGCTGATTTCAGATATCCGGCATGACTTTGTCCTCACCCGCATCATTCCTGTTTCCAAAGCCAGCCCTGAAGTATTGGAAGCGATCTTTGAAGATCTGAAACAGAGGGCCCTCGACATGTTGAGATGGGAGGGCGTCGAGCAGAAGGATACGATCCTTTTAAAATATGTTGATGTGCGATATGTCGGACAATCTTTCGAAATCCGTGTCAAATTCGAAGGAGAAGTCTGTGCCGCAGAACATATCGAAGAACTTGTCCGGAACTTTCACATCGAACACGAAAAGCGATACGGACATAAAGATTTGAATGCTCCGGTTGAGCTGGTCAATTTCAGGGTCGAGGGAATCGGAAAAAGGGAACCCATCTTTTTAAGAGAGATTCCCTCCGGAACGTCCGAGCCTCCCCAGGAGAGCCTGAAATCCCTTCGGAAGGTCTATTTTGAGGAGCATCAGACTTTCTTGGATACGAAGATCTTTGAACGAGAGAAACTCTTAGCGGGAAATGTAATCGAAGGCCCGGCCATCATGGAAGAGTCCAATTCAACCACGCTCATCCATCCAGGGATGGCAGGAAAGGTTGATTCCTATGGCGCCATTCTGATCGCGATTCCTGATACAATGGAGTTATGAGGAGTTTCCGTGAAGATTGATCCGATTACCCTGGAGGTGATCCGAAACGCCTTGCAGTCCGTTGCCGAAGAAATGGGGGCCACCCTCAAGCGCACCGGGTATTCCCCCAATATCAAAGAACGGAAGGACCTCTCCTGTGCCCTTTTCAATCCCAGGGCGGAAATGATCGCTCAGGCGGAACACATTCCCGTCCATCTCGGAGCCATGATCAGTTCTGTGGAGATGACTATTCGGACCTTTTCCAAAGATTTCCACCCCGGAGATGCGATCATCCTCAACGATCCCTATATGGGGGGAACCCATCTTCCGGATATCACCCTGATCTCTCCTATCTTTTATAGAGCGGAGATCGTCGGTTTTTCGGCCAATCGGGCCCATCATGCCGATGTCGGAGGAATGACCCCCGGCAGTTTACCTGGGTCTTCAACAGAAATCTATCAGGAGGGAATCATTATTCCTCCGGTGAAACTTTTCGAGAGGGGAGAACTGAAGGAAGATCTCCTTGCCCTGATTGTGAAGAATGTGCGAACCCCTGAGGAAAGGGCAGGAGACATTAAGGCTCAGGTCTCTGCCAATAAGATCGGCGAGAAGCGTATGGTGGAGTTGATCGAGAAATATGGGCGGGAGACTTACTTGACCACCCTGGAAGAGATTTTGAATTACAGCGAACGGATGATGAGGGCCCAGATACGCCGGTTCCCAAAGGGAAGCTTCGAAGCGACCGATTTCATGGATAATGACGGAGTGAGTGATGATCCTGTCAAGCTTCAGGTAAGAGTGACCGTTAAAGAAGATAGCCTCTCTTTCAATTTTACCGGAACCGATCTTCAGCGGGAGGGAAATATCAATGCGGTATCGGCGGTCACGGCCTCCTCCACCTTTTTCACCGTCCGGGCCATAACAGACCCCTCCATTCCCGCCAACAGTGGCTGCTACCGGCCCCTCAATATTTTCATTCCTGAAGGAACGGTCCTGAATGCAAAGCCTCCTGCAGCGGTCTCGGCAGCAAATGTGGAGACCTCACAGCGGATCGTTGATCTTCTTCTTCGTGCCTTTGCGCAGGTCATCCCTGATCGCGTGATTGCTGGCTGCCAGGGGACGATGAACACGCTGACCATGGGCGGGAACGACCCGCGGAATGGAAAGCCCTATGCCTATTGCGAGACCATTGGCGGCGGACAAGGGGCAAGGCCGAACGCGGACGGGATGGATGGCGTCCACACCAATATGACCAACACCCTGAATACACCGATAGAGGCTTTTGAGATTGCCTACCCATTGCTGGTCGAACAGTATGAGCTCAATCCGTCTTCCGGAGGGCTTGGACAATACCGGGGGGGACTGGGAATTGTAAGGACCCTCCGGGTGTTGGACCATCACACCATGGTCTCCCTTCAGAGTGAGAGAAGGAGGTTTGCCCCTTATGGACTGTTCGGAGGGGGAGAGGGAAGAAAAGGCCGGAATTATCTCCTGCGAGGAAAAAGAAAAAAGCCCTTACCCCCTAAGTTTACGATTCGGTTAACCCCTGGAGAAGCGATTCAGATTGAGACCCCAGGGGGTGGGGGCTACGGTCCAGTTGAGAAACGATCCGCTGACCTGATTCAGAAAGACCTCTCGGAAGGCAAATATAAAAAAGGAGGTTACCCAAAATCCACGTCGTTATAAAAAGGCTGAAGTCGCAATTTTTTTCGATGAAATCAACCCTTCGACTCTCCGGCCTAAAGACCGGAGTTTGCTCAGGGTTGATCCTGAGCGCGCCTTTATCCCCGCTCTGAAGAGCGGGGTTTGGGCGCAGTCGAAGGATCAACTAATTTTTTTAAAGGAGGAAAAAAGAATGAAGATCCTGGTACTGGCTCCCTTTGGGAAGTGCGAACCCTATGGTGATGAGAACCTGATGAAGGTGAAGCGTCCGGATACGGAGTTCAGCTTTGAGTGTCTGTATGATGTCTTTCCCCTCCCTTACAATACCTACATTTACAACACCCTGAAATGCATCAATGCGGCTGTTGAGCGCTGCATCAAAGCCGAGAAGCAGGGGTATGATGCCGTGGTTTTGTCCTGTATGCTTGACCCCGGGCTTTTGGAGGCCCGGGCCGTGGTCGATATTCCTGTGACTGCAACTTTTGAGTCTGCTGCCCACCTCGCCTGCATGATGGCAAAACGATACTCCGTGGTGACCACAGACCCTATGACAGGCTCCGGCATTGACATGCGGTTGGTCGACCTCTATGGGGTAAGACAGAAACTCGCGTCCATACGCTGGATCAATATCACCGCGAACCAACTCTACCCGGAGATTACCCCTACGGAAGAGATTGCCAGGCGAGTGGTGGCAGTGAGCAAGAAGTGCATTGAAGAGGACGGGGCTGAATTGATTATCCCTGGCTGCACCATCATTGGAACGCTCTGCACAAAACTGTTTCAACAGGATTCGATGAAAGCCATCGGCGTTCCAATCATTGACCCTCAGATTGTGGCCTTTAAACAGGCTGAGATGATGGTGGATCTCTGTAAATTGGCAGGCTATCCTGCAGTGAGCCGCTACGGGCTCTGGCGGAAACAGCCCCAGCCGGAGTTTGAAGAATTCAGAAAGTGGATGAAAGAGCACCCTTCTCCTGAGCAGTTCTATCAAAAATAAGGGGAGAGTGAATGAGTACTTTAATCCTATTGGTTATCTTTCTGGTCCTTTTCTTCTTAAGAATGCCGGTATGCATGTCGATGGGGATTGCCAGTCTGACCTATATCCTTTTTTTCTCGGATGTCCCGATCAAGCTCATTCCCCAGATGATGGGCCATGGAGTGGAAAATTTTACCCTTCTTGCAGTTCCCTTCTTCCTTTTGGCTGGTAACCTTATGAACAGCGCGGGGATGACCGAAAGAATCTTCCGCTTTGCCTCAAGCATTGTTGGCTCTTTTAAAGGAGGGCTTGCTCAGGTGGTCGTGATGGCAAGCATTATCTTCGGAGGTATCTCTGGGTCCGCCCTTGCCGACTGCGCTGGTTTGGGAGTCATCCAGGTGAAAGCCATGAGCGAGGCTGGATATTCCAGAACGTTTTCAGCAGCCATCACGGTTGCGGCTTCGACGATTGCTCCGATCATCCCGCCCAGTATTGTCATGGTGATCTACTCCGTAGCCGCCGATACCTCCATCGCACGAATGTTCATCGGAGGGATTATTCCCGGGTTGATCATGGGAGTGACCCTGATGGTCATGAACTACTGGTATGCGGCGACCGGAAGAAAGGTTTGTCCTACGGAACCTTTCAGGGGGGTTACTCATGTACTTAAAGTTTTTAAAGGAAGCTTTTTAGCGGTCCTTTCTCCCCTGGTCATCATCGTTGGTATGCTGGGAGGAATGGTGACTCCAACAGAGGCAAGCGTTCTCGCTGTGTTTTACTGCTTTGTTGTGGGACTGATCTACCGGGAATTGAAATTAAAGGATATTCCAAAAATACTTGCTGATACCATGAAACAGACCGTGGTCATCATGTTTATCATCGGGGTCGCATCTGTCCTCTCCTGGATCATTACGAAGGAAGGCGTTCCGGCCATGGTGGCGGATGCCATTTTTTCTCTGACCCGGAACAAATACCTCATCCTTTTCTTGATCAATGTTTTTCTCTTGATTGTAGGCTGCTTGATCGAGACGATTCCAGCGATGCTTCTTGTCATACCGGTATTGCTTCCAATTGTCGATGCAGTAGGAATTGACCGGGTCCATTTCGGGATCGTCCTTTGTGTGAATATGATCATTGGGATCATCACACCTCCTATGGGAATCGGACTCTATGTAATGACGAGTGTGGCCAACCTCTCTTTAGAGGAAATTACAAGAGAGACCGTTCCCTTCATTATTCCGTTGATGGTTGCTTTATGCATCATTACCTATGTTCCCCCGCTTGTCTTATTCCTCCCGAATCTTCTCATGGGGAAATGATTGGGAGGGTGGGATGATTTCAAACTTTATGAAATGGTATAAAAAGTTGGTCGACCGGATTGAGAAGGTAGAGAACTTCCTCGCTTCTTTTCTGCTGGGAGTTCTGGCGTGTGTCATCATGATGGAGGTCGTTTCGCGGTATCTCCTGAACCATCCTTTTCCGTGGGTTTTTGAGCTAACGATGCTCATGATCGCTTACATCGTCTTCTTGGGGATTCCGGTCATGTACAAGCAGAAGTCTTTGATCCTCTTAGAGTTCATTTTCAACCGGCTCTCCTTGAAGGTTCAACGTCCCCTTTCGCTCATCTGGGAGATTCTGATCGGGATTTTTTTAGTCTATTTATCGGTTGGGGCTTATGAACTTCAATCCCTTCAGAAACGATATACCTCACCGACCTTAGACATCTCTTTTCAATTCTTCACACTCCCCATTCTCCTCGGCGCCCTTTCCATGCTGCTCTTTAATATCTACGCGATCCTCGACTATTCGATGAATTGGGCAGGGCAGAGGAGAAAGCTTGGAGCATCATCAATGGAAATGAAAGGGAAAGGAGGGATGTGCCGACCTAAATGGAGATCGGGAACGAAATGAAGGCACCATATTCTTAAAAAGGAGGGAGGCAATGATGAAAAAACTATCGGTAGGAATCTTAGTACTTGTTGGGGTCACTTTTCTTGTCGGAGAAGCTTTTGCCCAAAAGGCGATCAATCTCAGCCTGGGCCATATCATGGCTCCAGAGACCCATCAGGGAGTGGCCCTGGAACAATTTGCCAAGTTGGTGAAGGAAAAATCAAAAGGGAAAATTGAGGTAAAGGTCTACCCTTCTCAGCAGCTCGGCAATGCCATGAAGATGATGGAAGGGGTAAGCATGGGGTCTCAGGACATGGTGGCCGAAAGCACAACTTTCTGGGAAATCTACGCGAAGGATCTGCAAATTGCTGAGACACCCTATACCTTTCGAGACCGTGATCATTTTGAGAAATTCTTGAAAAGCCCGATCTTCAGGAAAATTGAAGAGGACGTCATTAAGAATGGCCAGCAGCGGTTTATTACGACCGATTATACCTGGCAGCGAGGCCCCTTTCGGGTTCTCATTTCGAAACCGAAACCCATCCTCGTTCCTGATGATCTCAAGGGTTTTAAATTAAGACTCTGGGAAGCGAAAACGATCCATCGCTACTGGAGTTGGCTCGGAGCCACGACGGTCACGATCAGCTATGGAGAGGCCTATATGGCCATGAAACAAGGGATTATCGATGGGCTCACTTCCCCCTACGATGCCGTTTGGGGAATGAAATTTACCGAGGTCGGAAAATATGTGAGCATGCTCCAGCAATACTGGCAGACGATGGTCATTTCCATGAATGAAAAGAAGTTTCAAGGTCTCGATGCCGCGGGTAAAAAGGCCCTTGTCGATTCAGCCAATGAGGCGGGTGTATGGTACACCAAGAGAGTGAGAGGGGCTGTCGAAAGCGATATGCAACGCATGATGGATGAGCATGGGGCCGTCTTCATTTACGTCAGCCGCAAGCCCTGGGTCGAAAAGATTAAAGGCTTAGCAGAAAAACTGGAAGAAGAAGGATATTGGCGGAAGGGGCTCAATGCCGAAGTGCAGGCCCTGAAATAGACTGAGTCGATTGGGCCTTCCTGGCAAAGGTCAGGGAGGCCTTTTCTTTTTTGTTTAGAATGATCAAATTTGCATATCGAGAAAACAGAAGAGGATTGACATTTTGAGACAGGAATAGCAAAAATAGGGTTGAAAAATTATTCCCTTATCGCCCCTATTGAAAACCTGAATGAGGAATGAAATTTTCCCTAAGAAAGCCTAAATCGATCCATTTCTTTGAAGAAAGGAGAAAGAATGAAGCCAGTTGCAGGGGGTCAATACCGACCTCTCACGGATGAGGGTATTCGGAAAATCCATGAGTCTGCCCTGACCCTCCTCTCCGAGATCGGAGTGGAGGTTCATAGCAAGCTCGCCTTCGAGACCTTTCAGAAACATGGAGCCGGTTGTGAGGCGTCGAAGAAACTCGTTAAGTTTTCAAGGTCCATGGTCGAGGATGCGATTGCGAAGGCACCGAAGAAAGTGGTACTCTGTGGCCGGGAGGAGAAACATGATCTTTATTGCGAGGGAAAGAACGTCTATCTCGGAACCGGAGGAACGGTCCTTAATGTGATTGACCTCGAAACGGATGAGAAGCGCCAAACGCTGCTTAAGGATGTCCGGGATATCGCCAAGTTGTGTGATGCTTTAGAGAACGTCCATTTCATGGTTCTTCCTGTCTATCCCAACGATCTTCCACCTGTCGAGGTGGACATCAATCGATTTCACTCTTCAATCATGAACTGTTCCAAACACCTCATGGGAGGGATTTATACCCTGAAGGGGACCCTTGATATCATTAAGATGGCAGAAACGATTGCCGGAAGCCCAAAGGCCCTGCGGGATCGGCCGTTCATCTCATTTATCACCTGTGTCGTCAGCCCCCTGAAGATTGATGATCTTTACGGGGATATCCTGTTTCACATCGCCAAAGCGGGAATGCCAGTTGCCATTCCTGCGGAGCCTCTGACAGGGGCGACCTCTCCGGTGACGATTGCTGGCCTTCTCACCGGTCTTCATGCTGAAACCTTGAGTGGTGTGATCCTCACTCAGCTTGTCAACCCCGGAACACCGGTCCTTTATGCCTGCACAGCCACCTCGACCGATTTGAAGACAATGGGGTATGTGAGCGGGTCGGTGGAGATGGGGTTGATTAATGCAGGGGCTGCGGCAATGGCACAATATATCGGTCTGCCGAACTATACCACTGCCGGGATGTCGGATTCCAAAGTGGTTGATACACAGAATGGCTATGAAAAAATCTTGACCAATGCGCTGGTTGCACTCTCGGGTTCCAATTTCATCCACGATGCGGCCGGGTTGGTCGAATTTGCAAGTTCGGCCAGCTACAAGCAGTATGTGATCGATGATGAAATCATTGGAATGGTCATGAGGGCTGTCCGGGGGATCGAGGTTTCAGATGAAACGATTGCTCTCGATGTTTACCGGAGAATCGGTCCCGGGGGGAACTTCCTATCTGACATTCATACCTGTCAATGGATGCGGAAGGAGCATTACACCCCCAAATTGAGTGACCGGCAGTTGAGAATTAACTGGGAGAAATCAGGGAAGCCCTGTGTGGAAGAAAAGGCGAAATCGATCGGCAAAACCATCCTCCGGGATCATAAGCCCTTAGGCCTTCCGAAGGAATTAAATGATCGATTGAGGAAGATGTTCCCGGAGATCAGACCATGAGGCGCATAGGGCATAGAGCATAGCGCATAGAGTATCGAGATGAATGCATTTGGCAGTGCTGAACCGAGCTATAAATGGCGACATAAGTCCTTGTTTGCTTTGTCATTCCGGGCTTGACCCGGAATCCAGTGTTTTTCTGGATTCCCGCTGGAGTTTACCCCGCACTTGATACGGGACCGGAATGACGGTTCTCATTGAACCTGAAGACATGATCCTACAATGAAGGAAAAGGAGAGAAGAAATGGATGTGCTGCAAAAGATTTCTGAAGAGCTTCAAAAAGGAAATTATCAGGAAGTACCAAAACTGGTCCAGCAGGCATTGGATGCGAAGATTCCTCCAGCAAAGATTCTGAGTGATGGACTTGTCGCTGGAATGGACATCGTCGGAGACAAATTTCGCAGGGATGAACTCTTCATGCCGGAAGTCTTGATTTCTGCGAAGGCGATGCAGGCAGGGATGGATATCCTGCGCCCCAAGCTGATCGAGGCCGGGGCAAAGCTCGCGGGAAAGATTGTCCTTGGAACGGTCAAAGGAGACCTTCATGACATCGGAAAGAACTTGGTCGGGATGCTCCTGGAAGGAGCGGGCTTTCAGGTGATTGATCTCGGAATTGATGTTCCATCCGATAAGTTTGTGGAAGCAGCGAAAACGCATAAACCCAATGTTCTTGGACTCTCTGCTCTGCTCACGACGACGATGCCGAAGATGAAAGAAGTGGTCGAGTCCCTTGTTGAAGCAGGGATCAGGAAGACGGTCAAGGTGGTCATCGGCGGGGCGCCGGTCACCGAGAAGTTTGCGAAAGATATTGGAGCCGACGGATATGCGCCAGACGCAGCCAGCGCCGTGGAGAAGACCCGGGAGTTAGTCGGGTAGCCGCAATTAAGCTCCAAATTCCAAACCCCTGCCTTCGCCGAAGCGACTCCCGCTTGAGCGAAGCCCGGCTCCTGCGGTCGCAGGTGGGTCGCGCAGGCAGGCCAAATCCCAGATAAACTCTACCCAATCACCAAATTCTGAAAATTCAAACGGAAAAGGGGTGAGGGGCAGGTTTGATGAAATCGTAAGAAGTCGTCACTCCGGTGAAAACCGGAGTCCAGGGAATTTGTAAGTATCTGAAAAAACAGGATTCCGGTTCCCACCGGAATGACAGAACAGGGCATTTTGAGACTTTTTGCGAGACCATCATGTTTGGGTTGGTCATTAGGGAATTTGGAGCTTGGAATTTGTTTGTTAGAACGGGGAGATGACGTTGATGAGTCAAACCGTCGGATTGGGTATCGATGTTGGAGGGACCAATACCGATGCAGTCCTGATCGACTTAGGGGAGAGGAGGCTTCTCTCCTTCGCCAAGGCACCCACCACGAAAGATGATCTTGCGAAAGGGATCAGCGATGTCCTGAAGCGGCTGGACAGGGTCTATTTTCCAAGAATTAACCTGATCTCTCTCTCCACGACCTTAGCCACCAACTCGATCGTCGAGGGGGTCAAGAGAAGGGTCTGTGGAATCCTCATTGGTTATGGACCGGAAGATTATCCTCCTGAACTGCGGGAGGAGGTGGTTCTCGTTTCCGGAGGACACACGGTTCAGGGTGAGGAGAAGGAACCCCTCGATCTCGATTGCGTGAAAGCGGTTCTTCAATCCACAGAAAACAAGGTGGAAGCCTATGCGGTCTGCGGTTATTTCAGCGTCCGGAATCCGGATCATGAGCTCCAGGTAAAACGTCTCATTCAGGAATCTACAGATCGACCGGTCATCTGCGGCCATGAAATCTCCCTCCAGTTGGATGCGATCAAGAGGGCAACGACCGCCCTTCTGAACGCTCACCTGATCCCCGTCATCCATCAATTAATTGAGTCCGTGAAGAGAGTTTTTCAAGAGCAGAATATTGCCGCTCCCCTGATGGTTGTCAAGGGGGATGGAAGTCTGATGAGCGAGTCCATGGTCCAGGATCGTCCCATCGAGACGATTCTGTCAGGCCCTGCCGCAAGTGTGATCGGAGCGAAATATCTGCTTGAGCAGTCAGGGGAAATTCAACATGCCGTCATTGTTGATATCGGAGGGACGACCACGGATATTGCCCTGCTTAAGGAAGGACTTCCCCGCCTGAACCCCAGTGGCGCAAGGGTGGGAAACTGGCAGACCAATGTCATCGCCATTGATATCCGGACGATTGCCTTGGGGGGCGATAGCCAGATCACCCTTGATGACGAAGGGATATTGAGGGTAGGCCCGAAGCGGATCATCCCTCTTTCTTATCTTGGATACTGTTTCCCGAAGATCAATGAGGAACTGCAGAGGATTTACGAGGACCGAAGCTTTTCTCAGTGGAGAAATCAGACCGATTTCTGGATCCGGATCGGTCACCGGGCAGAAGAGGGGATCGATTTGTTAACAGAAAAAGTGCTCCAGGAACTGACAGAAAAGCCCCTATCCCTGTTTCAATTGGTACGGGCCACGGAACAGATGCCGAGCGAGATCCTGAGAAGAATCTCTTATCTCGAGCGCCGAAGCCTCATTCAGAAGAGTGGAGTGACTCCCACCGACCTCCTTCATATAACAGGAATGTTTCAGGCCTGGGACCGGGATGCTGCAGAGCGGGGAGTCCGTGTCCTCTGCGATCGGACGAAGATGAGTCTTCCCACGCTGATCCAGAAACTCGAAGAGACGATGGATCGGTCCATGGGGATCCAGATCCTTGAGCTCATTCTGTCCGGATCGGTCCGCACGGTCAGGGGAATAGACCAATGCGAGTTCTGCAGCCTCTTCCTGGATCAGTCTTTCCATAAGGGAGCATTCATGGAAGGGGTTCAGTTTAAGGTCAACCTTCAAGATAAGATCATCGGGATCGGAGCGCCTGCCCATGCTTTTCTTCCTTCGGTCGCCGAGAAGTTAGGGACCCAGGCCGTCATCCCCTTTTATGCCGGGGTGGCCAATGCCGTGGGCGCCATCACGAGCGCCATCGTCATCAAGGAGGAACTCTTTATCAAACCCTTTCAAGGAGGATTCCGACTCCACTCCTCCGCAGGAATAGCCTTCTTTGGTGATCTCGGAGAAGCAACCGAAGAGGGCAGGAGACGTCTTCGCGAAATGGCTTATCAAAAGGCTAAGAAGGCGGGAGCGGATGAGGTCGAGGTCCTGATTGACGAAAAAGAAAGCTGGGCCACGGCCAGAGGGGGGGATTCCATTTTTATTGAAAAAATGATCACTGCCCGTGCCATGGGAAATCCAAGGATGTATTCGGAAGGACCATGAAGAACAGGTTTTGAAAAATATTTTTGGTTAAGCTATATTAAGACCGTTCTTTACAGAAAGAAAGAACCCTTTCGCGTGAATGACCGAACCCTTCTCGAAATTAAAGACCTGAAGACCTACTTCTTCACCTATGAAGGGGTGGCGAAAGCTGTTGATGGAGTCAGCTACCGGCTGGCCAAAGGCGAGCCTTTGGGTGTCGTCGGGGAGTCAGGATGTGGGAAGAGTGTGACAGCCCTTTCTGTTCTTCGCCTCATTCCAGTGCCTCCGGGAAAAGTTGTGGGTGGAGCGATTCTATTCAAGGGGAAAAACCTTCTTGATCTTCCAGAAGATGAAATCAGAAAGATCCGGGGAAATCGGATCTCCATGATCTTCCAGGAACCCATGACCTCCCTCAATCCCGTCTTTACGGTTGGGAATCAGATTCAGGAACCCTTCAGGCTCCACCAGGGTCTCTCCAAAAAAGAGTCCCTTGAGAAAACGGTTGAGATGCTCAAGTTCGTCAATATTCCCACGCCCGAAAAATGTGTGGAACGATATCCTCACGAATTAAGCGGCGGGATGAGGCAGAGGGTGATGATTGCCATGGCCCTTGCCTGCCGGCCCGAGATCCTGATTGCGGATGAACCGACCACAGCCCTGGACGTGACGATTCAAGCTCAGATCCTCGATCTCATGACCCAGCTGAAAGAGGAGTTAGGGATGGCGATCATCCTGATCACCCACAATCTCGGGGTGATCGCAGAGATGGTGTCACGGGTATTGGTGATGTATGCAGGAAAGATCGTGGAGGAGGCAAAGACCAAGACCCTCTTCGAAAGCCCCCGGCATCCCTATACCATGGGTTTACTGAAATCGATTCCTCGCCTTGGGGATAAATTCCGCTTAGGAAAGATTCGCCTCGCCGAGATTCCTGGGGTGGTTCCGAGCCTCTATGACCTTCCACTGGGTTGCAAATTTTCGACCCGATGTCCCTCTGTCATGGACATCTGCAGGGAAAAGGAACCGGAGCTTAAAGAAATTGGAGAAAGCCATTACTGCAGTTGCTGGCTGACGGAACAGTGAAAAGTGACTAAAGTGCATAGGCGATGAACGAAAGAGCAGACACAGTAAAACCGATCCTCGAGGTGAAAAACCTTAAGAAATATTTTCCCGTTAGGGGAGGGATCTTCTCCAAGACCGTCGGCTACGTTTATGCGGTTGATGGGGTGAGTTTCTTCCTCAATCAGGGAGAGAGCCTGGGGCTTGTGGGAGAAAGCGGATGTGGAAAGTCGACCACTGCCCGGGCGATCCTAAGATTGATTGAACCCACCGAGGGAGAGATCCTTTTTGAAGGGAACGACATCTGCAAAGTGGATAACAAGGCGATGCGTGTCTTCAGAAGGCATATGCAGATTGTCTTTCAAGACCCCTATGCCTCCCTCGATCCCCGTAAGACCATTGAGCGGATCATTGGAGAGCCTTTGGAGGTCTTCCACATTGGAACGAAGAAGGAGAGAAAGGAACGGGTCGCCTACCTTCTGGAGAAAGTGGGACTCTATCCCGAACACGCCCAGCGCTACCCCCATGAATTCAGCGGTGGCCAGAGACAGAGGATCGGGATTGCCAGGGCCCTTGCCCTTAATCCAAAGCTCGTGATCGGCGATGAACCGGTCTCTGCCCTCGATGTGTCGATCCAGGCCCAGGTGATCAATCTCTTAGAGGACATTCAGAAGGAATTCAAACTCTCCTACATCATTATCGCCCATGACCTGGCTGTCGTGGAGCACATCTGCGACCGGATCGCGGTGATGTATCTTGGAAGAATTGTTGAGATTGCCAAGGATAAAGAGCTTTATACTTCTCCCACCCATCCTTACACTATTGCACTGCTTTCAGCCATTCCGAGGCCAGACCCCAGTATCGCCAAAAGGAGGATCATCTTGGAGGGAGATGTCCCAAGCCCCATGCGTCCCCCCGCGGGCTGCCATTTCCACACCCGTTGTCCCCACAAGAAAGAGATTTGCACAACAACGATCCCCCTCCTGACCGATATCGGGAACGGCCATTACGTAGCCTGCCATCTCGATAAGAATTGACCGGTGGATTGCGAAGATGCCATCGGTCCTCCTTGGCTGCTTGAGCGCCGTATCACCCCAAAAATATAATATGACATCCTTGAAGGTCAGGACTTTCTACCCGCTCGACCTCTAAAGAAAATAAGCATCAAGGACATATTGCTGCACCATTCGATGGGTATTAAAGAATGAACCATTCAGTGCAATGGAGTGAAGCATTACATCGATAAAACGGTCCCTTCCATGGTAGAATACGGGAATAATAATCTGTTCCAGCTTCGAATAAAGAGAGGCAGCATCCCTTGATGAGTCAGAGCTTTCCTTTTCTCCGATAGACCATCCGGTTACCCCTTCTATACATCCTTCGATCCACCAACCATCGAGTACGCTCAAGCTCGGGACTCCGTTAAGCGCTGCCTTCATGCCGCTTGTCCCCGAGGCCTCAAGGGGCGGCTGGGGTGTATTCAGCCAGAGATCAACGCCGGAGGTGATCATTTTCCCAACTTTCATGTCGTAATTCGAAAGATACACAATCTTGACGTCCTTTTTCAAGACTTCCTTTGCCTGGAAGACCCGTTTGATGAGTTCCTTCCCCCCTTGATCCTGCGGGTGGGCCTTGCCAGCATAAATCACCTGGAGAGGACCGACTTTGGATGAGATGGTTTTGAGTCTTTCAATATCTGTAAAGAGAAGGTCTCCCCTTTTGTAAGTTGCGACTCTTCTCGCAAAGCCGATTGTCAGAATGTCTACATCCATTGCAAGATTGGTCTCCCGTCTCACGTATTCAATCAATTCTTGTTTCGCCTGAACATGAGCATTCCAGACTTCCTCTCCTGGAATGCTCAGAGCATACCGAAAGCTAAAGTTGTCATGTCTCCATCCGGGGATATACCGATCATAAAGTCGCTGAAACGATTCGGACACCCAGGTAGCCGCATGGACCCCATTGGTGATGGCATCAATGGTATATTCTGCGAACATCAGTCTTGAGACTTCCCCGTGCTTTTTGGCGACGCCGTTCACATAATGACTCAGATTGAGGGCCAGGTAGGTCATATTGAGGTTGTGCTCGGCGCGAACCACTTCCTTAGGATCGGGAAAATGTTGCCGGTCTCCAAGGACATGGGTTATCAAGTCCGCGCAGAAAACATCTTTCATGTCGAAAAAGTCTTCCCGCGGCCCAATCACGCGCCTCACCAAATCGATTGGGAATTGATCATGACCAGCAGGAACAGGCGTGTGGGTCGTGAAGACGCATTTCGCTCTGACCGCTTCGATATCGTCTCGGCCACAGGAACATCTGCCCGCTTTCTTGGCTTCCTCATCTAACAGCTCCAGCGTGAGTAAGCTCGCGTGGCCCTCATTCATATGAAAGCGCTCGATCCGGTGATATCCAAGGGCCCGAAGCATACGCACTCCTCCAATCCCAAGAATCACTTCCTGACAGAGCCGGTAATGGCGATCACCGCCGTAAAGATAATGAGTCAGCGTTCTGTCCCATTCGGAATTTTCGGGAAGATCAGCATCCAAAAAATAGACAGGAATCTTATAGCCCCCAATGCCTGCGACCTCATACTTCCATGCACGCAGTTGAACAGCCCTTCCTTCGATCGTAACAGAGGATCTCACGGGCATCTCTTTCAGAAAGTCATCAACGACCCATTCGCTCGGTTCCTCCTTCTGCCACCCATCCTTTTCGAGTCTCTGGTAAAAGTAGCCCTTCCGGTGAAGCAGGGTGACGGCAACCATCGGCACTTTGAGATCGGCGGCTGAGCGAATCGTGTCTCCGGCCAGCATGCCCAGACCTCCGCTGTAAGTGGGTATCCCTGCTTCGAGGCCTATCTCCATTGAAAAATATGCGATTGTCCTTTGATCATCCCTCGTCATGTCGTCTTCCTTCTGTTTCTTTCATTTCGCCAAACTTTTGGCGAGATCCAGTAAATTAAGATCTAATCGTTTCTTTTGTGCCGCGACTTCGGCCAGCGGGGCTTCGCTGAAGTGATTTGTTATGCCTGTTTTCTTGCCTTCCTGTGACCGACAATATCAAGCAGAGCATCGGGATGTGCGGCGGCAACCCTCAATAGAATACGCGCCGGCCCTTCCGGCTTCCGCCGTCCTTGTTCCCAGTTGCAAAGAGTCGCAACGCTTATTCCCATCAACGTAGCAAACCTGTCTTGAGATAAGCCATATTGTTTGCGTATCTTCCGCACCTCGGATTCAGCAAAGTCAAAGGTCCGCAAAGGCTTCATTTTGCCTTTCATAATCGCGGCACCTTGCTTCACGCCTTCAAGCAGTTCTTCAAATAGTTCCTTCTTCATGGGTATTCTCCTTCAACAACCTTCTTAAGTTGTTTGACTTGTTGCGGTGTCAGTTCCTCCTGCTCACTTTTGGGATAGGCAAATAGGAGAAGAAGGGTATCAGGAATATGGCGAGACCCAGGAAGACGAGAACCAGGGGGCGTTGGTGAGCTGATCGATCCGTTGCCGACCAAGCAGAGATAGGAATATTATTGAACCCTTTCACTATTCATCTGCTTGTGCTGGAATCAAGACTCTGAGCAGCTTTGGCCGCGGCTGATCTATAGACTCCCACGTGCCGCGCTATCCCCGCAAAAGGTATTCCCTCCTCACGACTCAGCGAGACGTCTGAGATGAGGGAAAAAAAGGATAACCTCATACCTGGGTGGCGACGGGTCATCCTGTCGGTGATTAAATCAAGATAACCGCGTGTAAAAATGCTCACTGGAGGTCCCTTGCTGAAGCAAACCGGGAAAAGATTCTGTCCCTATCAGGAGGCTCTCCAGGAGGTGGCGACGGCAAACAAGAACAGTATCCGTCGCCATCCAGGTCATCTCTGTTAGCTCTTGGCCCCCTCTGGAACTTGCATGCCCAGGGTGGTCATCATTTCCACTGCCTTGTCTTTGATGGTCTTTGCCTTGGCAATGGCATCGGCCAGGTTGCCACCGGAGAAGGCCTTCTGAGCGTCATCCCACATCTGGGTAACTTCGGGAAGACCTGCCTTGATTTCGTCAAACTTGGCCTTGTCTATATTGGCAGGGAGCTTCTTGCTTTTTGAGAGGACATCGACCCTGCTTTTGATGGCGTCAACCATCTTGGGAAGACCACCGCTCATTTCCTCCCAGGCTTTGGTCAATTCTGTTTTCTTCGCTGCGGCCGCAGCCGCCAGGTCTTTTGCTTTGCCGGGCAGGTCTTTTGCCGCACCAAGGGCGGCCTTGTAGTCCTTCTTTGCGAGAGCATCTTTAGCAGCCTTGAGCTGATCCTCCAGCCCCTTGACCTGATCAGGAATGTACTTTACCGCCTCGCCTTTTGCTGAATCGAACGCGGCTTCCGCAGCCTTGATCGCCTCTTCCGCAGGCTTCTTGTCGCTGGCACAAGCAGCGGCAAACAAGACGAGAACTATTAACACCATAGGTTTTAGCCATTTCTTCATTTTCTTTCCTCCTCCAATCATGGGATTCGAAGTTTCTGCCCCACTTTGATCAAGTTGGGGTCTTTCAACATGTCCCGGTTTGCTTCAAAGATTTGTGTGTAGAGAGAGCCATCCCCGTAGTAGGTTTCAGCTATCTTCCAGAGTGTTTCACCTTTCTTCACCTCATGCCACTGCGTGGCGTCCCAGGCATCCTTTTTTTCTTCCGCCATCTTTCTTCTCCTTTCTCCTCAAGAGGAAGGATTTTCCCTTCTCTTGCGGAATCGGTACCTCTGAGATACAG
>DATIGG010000437.1:0-9531 GCA_035454825.1 Thermodesulfobacteriota bacterium
AGAAGACCTGAAGAAGAAATAATACGGGGAGAGGATAGGAGGGATATCCAAAGAGGAGGTAACATGGAAAAGAAGCTGATCGATAGACGAGATTTCATGAAGTCAACGCTGGCAGGGGTTGGAGGGTTTCTTGCGCTCCCTTCTATCGACACAAAACAGGAGATCAAGATCGTTGAGTCGAAAGGAAAAGCAAGGAAGCTCATCTATCGTACCCTGGGGAAAACGGGATTGAAGCTCCCTGTGATTAATATGGGGGTGATGCTCACCGACAATCCTAACATCATCCGGACGGCTCTGGATTCGGGCGTTTTACTTCTGGACACCGGTCATGCCTATATGGGAGGCCGAAATGAGGAGGTGGTCGGAGAAGTCATCAAGGGGCGACCGCGGGATTCCTTTTACGTTGGCACTAAAGTGAATCTCCCCCAGAATCGAACGACAGGCCTCTACATCGAAGGAGCAACGACCGAGGAATTTCTCAAGAAGCTGGATCTCAGCTTGAAGCGTCTGGGCGTTGACTATGTGGATATCCTCTATCAGCATGGGGTGACCAGGAAAGAATCGGTCGCATTTGAGCCGGTATTGAAGGCATTCGATCAGGCGAAGAAAGACGGGAAGATCCGATTCACCGGGATTTCCACCCATGGGAATGAACCGGAGGTCATTCATGCGGCCACCGACTCGAAAGCGTACGATGTTATTCTAACAGCCTATAACTTTAAACAAAAGCATGCTGCAGAGGTAAAGAATGCGATTGCCAGAGCGTCTCAGGCGGGTATTGGAATTATCGGAATGAAAGCAGTCCGGGGCGCCTATCAACAACCGCCAACAGTAAGAAATATCACTGCATCCTTCAAATGGATTCTTCAAGATCCGAACGTTCATACTGTTATTACTGGATTTACCACCTTCGAACAAATGGAATTGGACCTTTCGATCATGGGAGATCTGACCCTGACCGAACCTGAAAAGATGGAGCTGCAGAAAGAAGCTTCCGTCCGCGGCTTATATTGCCAGGGATGCAGACAGTGTTTGGGACAATGCTTGGAGAATCTTCCAATTCCCGATCTGATGAGGGCCTATATGTACACTTACGATTACCGGAATCTTGCATTGGCTCAAGACCTCGTGGTTTCACTCAACCTTCCTTCCCAGGTCTGCGGTGATTGTGGTCAATGTCCGGTGAAATGTTCTGTTGGGTTCAATGTTTCTGGCAAGATTCGGGACGTGGTTCGTCTCAGGGATGTACCCACGGAGTTTATTGCTTAAACATAAAGAAAAATAATCTCACCGCGGAGACGCAGAGAACGCTGAGAGATGATTTTAATTTTACCCTGCCGGGAGATACCGGCAGGGTAAAATGAATATCTGAGGAAACGGAAGCAGATGGATATCAACGAGCTGACGGGAAAAATTATTGGTGCGGCAATAGAGGTCCACAAACAGCTTGGTCCAGGACTTCTGGAATCAACCTATGAAGAGTGTCTGTGTTATGAATTAAGACAGAAGGATGTCAGTTTTGATCGGCAGAAAAACCTTCCCATTCGATACAAAGAAGTTAAACTTGATTGTGGCTATCGACTCGATCTGTTGGTTGAGGGGACGATTATCTTAGAACTGAAATCTTGCGACACAATCGAGGACATTCACAAGGCTCAACTTCTCACTTACTTAAAGTTATCTGGACTGAAGGTCGGTTTAATTCTCAATTTCAATGTTCCTATAATGAAGGACGGCATCGTGAGAGTTGTTAACGCTCTTGATGAGAAGGCTCTTTAATCGAATGATGAAAGCGAAACGAGTTTCATGGTCCGATCGGCATCTCCCGATTGGACCATAAGAAATGTATCTCAGCGTCCTCCGCGACTCTGCGGTGGAAATTTTTTTTGGTCTTTAGAAGAGGATAGTATGAAACGATGTGTTCAGACAATGACACGGCGTCAGTTTCTGAAAAGAACAGCAGCAGGCGTGGCCTTCGGCATAGCGGGCACACCTTCTCTCTCAGGCGCCAAAGAGGAGTATGACCTTGCCGTCATCAATGGCGAACCCGTTACGGCTACAAGGAAGGCTTTAGAGGCTATCGGGGGCCTCTCGCGTTTTATAAAGAAGGGTCAGCGTGTTATTCTCAAACCCAATATGTCCTTTGCCAGGACTCCTGACTTCGGCGCGACAACTCATCCCCTGGTCGTAGCCACAGTGGCCCAGGCCTGTGTCGAAATAGGAGCCCAACAAGTTCTGGTCTTAGATCATACGCTACAAAGGGCTGAGCTTTGCCTGGAGAGAACAGGTATCCGAGAAGCGTGTAAGAACATCCCGGGGGTCCATGTTCTTGCCCCTCAGGAAAGAAAGTTCTTCCGTGAGATCAGGATTCCGCAGGGAAAGGTTTTGGAACGGGTGGAGGTCATAAAAGAGGTTTTAGACAGTTCTGTGCTGATTAACATCCCTGTGGCCAAGTCCCATTCGGCCACAGGTGTGAGTCTTGGCATGAAGGGTCTCATGGGCCTGATCTGGGAGCGGGAAAGTTTCCATTCCCAGTTCAATATGAACCAGGCACTGGCAGACCTTGCCACAGTGATTAGGCCCCAACTCACCATCCTGGATGCCACGCGTGCCCTGGCCTCAGGCGGGCCAGGCGGTCCCGGCGATGTCAAGAAACCCAACCTCATCATTGTCGGTGTTGATCCTGTGGCTGTGGATTCTTATGGAGTGGGCGTGGTCCCATGGTATGGTCAAAACTTCAAAGGCCGGCAGGTCGAGCATCTGCTTATTGCTCATCAACGGGGCCTGGGAAAGATTGATATTGAGCAACTCAAAGTCTTTAAGGGAACCGTATGAAGAAATCCATTCAGGCCCTATCCCTTCTCCTTTTCTCCGGCTTCTTTTTATTAGCGACGTATAAACTATCCGATTGGTTTCCGGCAGATATTTACTTGCGTCTCGATCCACTCCTTGGACTTAATGCGGTCTTGGCTGCCAAAGAGGTTGTTGGACGGGTTCTTTGGTCTCTGATTCTCATCGGAGCTACCCTTGTCATCGGACGGTTCTTTTGCGCCTATGTATGCCCAATGGGTGCTTGCATCGATTCTCTCGATTTTCTCTTCTTCCGGAAGATCAGACGTCCTTTTTTAAGAGCAGATGCGAGCCTCCGAAGAGTAAAATATTTTCTTCTTGTCATCTTCATCAGCGCTGCGCTGGCCGGTCTTTCTATTGTCTATCTCATGGACCCGATAGCGCTTCTCACACGGTTCTATACCTTTGTGGTCTATCCTTTGGTCATTACCCTGATGAATCTGCTCCTGGACCTGTTTCGGCCGCTTTTTCAAGGACTGGGATGGATTACCCTTTCCCACCTTCACTATCCTCAACCCGTCTATTATATGTCTGCCATCACCCTGCTGATCTTTGGAGGATTGATTGCTCTCAATCGCTTGGCCCCAAGATTCTGGTGCCGTTATCTCTGTCCGCTGGGCGCTCTGCTTAGCCTTATCTCCCCCCTGGGTATCTTTAAGCGCAGGGTCAGCCAGGATTGCAATGAATGTTTGATCTGTCAGAAGACCTGTTCCATGGGAGCTATTGCTGAAAATAACTTGAAGAGCCATTCTGCGGAATGCATCCAGTGTAAGAACTGCGCTAAAGTCTGCCCTCAGGAAGCCATCTCCTTCCCGGCTTCCTTTTCTGTGGGTGGAGAATATTCGGCCGTTAGTCTATCCCGAAGAGAGTTCTTTTTTTCTTTGGCTGGAGGTCTAACCCTTGGGTTTCTGGGTTCTCAGAGTCCCTTTACTCCTCTCCAGAGCAAACATCAGATCATTCGACCTCCTGGAGCGCTTCCTGAAACCGAGTTCTTGCGTACCTGCATCCGTTGTGGAGAATGCATGAAGTCTTGCCTGACGAATACGCTTCAACCCTCTGTTTGGGAGTCAGGGTTCTCAGGGCTTTGGACACCCAACCTGGATCTCCGTATGGCGCCATGCGACCCGAACTGTAATGTTTGCGGAAGAGTCTGTCCAACCCAGGCAATTCGATCCCTTTCCATGGATGAAAAGACTCATGCCAAAATTGGAACGGCTATTTTACGTAAGGAGATGTGCCTGGTTTGGGCTCAGAATAAGCTCTGCTTGATCTGCGACGAAATCTGTCCCTACAATGCCATCGTTTTTCGGCCTGTTGAAGGATATCGACGGCCGGTTGTGATCGCATCCAGATGCAACGGCTGCGGATTCTGCGAGCAGAGATGTCCGGTGAAGGGAGAGTCTGCCATCATTGTCGTGCCGGATGGAGAGATTCGTCTCAAAGAAGGGTCTTACATCAAAGAGGCAAAGAAGCTTCAACTGGAATTCAAGCCTGACCCCGGTGATGACAAGTATATCCTGCAGGATTCCGGATTCGAGATCGAGAGCGAAAAGAAGAAAGAGAAAACTGTCCCTGCAACTGAGACGCCAAAACCCGAGAAACCAAAAGGCTTCCTTTAAATGGTCCTTTAATTCTCCCTAAGCATTCCGGTATTTGTTGGTAACGGGTAACCTCCGGTCCTTACCCAGGGCGCGGTGAGTGATCTTGACCCCCGGAGGGCTCTGCCTTCGCTTATACTCATTCCGGTCAACCATGTTAATGACCTCCTTAACCAGAGGGGCCTCAAAACCCATCTTCGCAATCTCTTCCACGCCTTTGTCCTCTTCGACATAGGCCTGGAGAATCGGGTCAAGAGTGGGGTAGGGCGGGAGAGAATCCTCATCCTTCTGGTCCGGCCTCAATTCAGCCGAAGGCGGCTTTAGCAAGATGTCTTGAGGGATGACGGCTTTGCCGTCCCTTTGATTCCTGAATTCCGCCAGTTCATAGACCAGTGTCTTCGGGACATCTTTGATGACCGCAAATCCACCTGCCATATCGCCATAGAGGGTGCAATACCCAACGCTCATCTCGCTCTTGTTTCCTGTGGTCAGAAGGAGCCATCCGAATTTATTGGAGAGGGCCATCAGAATATTTCCCCGGATACGGGCCTGGATGTTCTCTTCGGTGGCATCTGGCTTGACTCTTTTAAAAGACGGGCCAAGGGTTCTGAGATAGGCCTGAAACACATCTGTGATTGGAATGGTGAGAAGGCGAATGCCGAGATTCTTTGCGAGGAGCTTTGAATCCTCGATGGATCCCTTCGAAGAATAGAGGGAAGGCATGGCCACTCCGACCACTCCCTTTTTTCCCAGAGCATCGACAGCGATGGTGGCAGTCAACGCAGAATCGACGCCTCCGCTCAAGCCGATTAAGACTGTCTTGAACCCATTTTTGAGGATATAATCCTTTGTTCCAAGTACGAGGGCACCGTATATTTCTGCGGGCCGGTCCAGGGGTTTGTATTCCCTTTTTGGAAGAGAGGGCCTTCGTTTGCCAGGGTGATGGTTCGGCAGATCGATCTTTTTTATGGTTTTTTCGTCTTCGGCCTGCCTTTCTCTCCTGATTCGGGGGTCATGAAGCCGCATTCGAAAGACGGCATCCATATCGAGGTCCGCCAGGACCAAGTCCTCCTCAAACTGTTTCCCCCTGGCGATCAATCCTCCTGTTTGATCGAAGATCAAGCTTCCTCCATCGAAGACCAGTTCATCCTGACCGCCTACCATGTTGCAGAAGGCGACGATCGCGAGATTGTCTGAAGCCCGGGTGGAAACCATCCTCTCGCGGAAAGCGGATTTTCCCGCATGGTATGGGGACGAAGAGATATTGATGATTAATTCCGCTTTCCCATGAAGGGTCTGAGTGCGGATGGGGTCTCCGGGATACCAGATGTCCTCACAGATGCTTATTCCGATAGGGGTTAATTTCAAAGTAAAGATGAAATTCTCATTTCCCGTTTGAAAATAGCGGTCCTCATCGAAGACCCCATAATTGGGGAGGTAGCTTTTGCAATACTTATCCACCAACTTCCCATGGTGGAGAAGGCCGGCTGCATTGAAGATATCTCCGTCTTTATCCACAAAACCGACGATGGCCGTAATGGACGAAGTGGCCTTTGCAATTTCCTGGATTGCCCTCGAATTGGCCTCGATAAACCTGGGCATGAGCAGGAGGTCTTCAGGCGGGTAACCGGTAACAGCCATTTCGGGAAAAACCAGGAGGTCCACCCCCACCCTTCTTCCCCGTTTGATATAATCCAAAATCTTCTTCGTATTGCCCGCAATATCCCCTACGGTCGTATTAATTTGACAAAGACCGATTCTGATTGTTCGCATATTCCCCCCCCAAAGTTCGGAGTGTTAGGTTCGGAGTTCGGAGCTTAAAACTTAAACATTCGAAGAAGCTACTGCAAGAAGTAAGGCAGAACCAGCTTTCCGTCTCTATCATAATAAGGCTTGTACCTAGTCACCCTTTCAATCGCTCTTTCAAAGAGGACATTCAGTTCCTCACTGGGCCTTGGTTTTTTCCTGACTCTTCGACTGGTTCGGCGAAGATAACCTTTTTCAAAGAGTTCTGCTCTGGTCTCAATCGCTTTTTTTCTTAAGTCATCGTAAGTAATAGCTTGTTTCATCATTGGTTTCGTAATTTTCTGGATTTTAACGTTTTGTCAAGAAAATCCACGATGTCTTCCTCGCCCGCTCTCTTTTTCAAATAGGACAAGTCGATCTTTCCCCCTAACCTCCTTTTGACACCTATAAGAACCTTTGCCCACATGAGACTGTCAACATCACCCCACCACTTAGCAGCATTGAGCCTGTCGATCACAAGATCCTCAATCGAAATAACATTGATTTCCATTCCCTCGGCTATTTTGATTGCAATGACCCTATTTTCTGCCTCTTCTCCTTCGTCGAGAGCAGCACCCACCCAATCCACATAAATATCCAATGCTCTGTTGAACCAGGTTCTTCCTCTCTTGCGGAACCCCCATTCCTTCAGAACAGATTCTGTCGTTCCACGTGGAGACTTGATATCAATATCGCCTGTCGTGTAACTTCCTTGAGTATATAACTCAACTGCTTCCCCTCCCACAATCACTGGCGCTTTCTCGCCCCTCTGTTTCATCTCTTTTGATAAGATCGCTATGAAGGTTGCTCTTCGCTTAACAGGATCTTCTATCAGGAGAATTTCTTCAAGTTCTTTTTTCATAGGTGATTATAAATAAGGGCTGAGGGATAACCTTTCGAGAACATTTTACTACTAAGCCCTTATCATTTCAATAACATTTACGGCCAGGGAACTTTCTTCGTTTCTCAGTTGTCTAATGATTTAAAGACCAAACAGAAAGGAGAAAAACGATGCGTTACGTAAGAGTATGGATCCTGGCAGTCATGATAATGGTATCGGCAGCACCGGGGTATCCTCACAGCCAAGACCAGTGGAGGGAAGAGGTCAGCATCGAGGTCCTCTCTCGGAGCGGCAGCACCTTCCTGGTCATTCCGCACCAGGACTTTTGGAAAGAGGGAACCCACATCCTCAAAAAGTACCTCGAGGCGAGAAAAGGGGAGAACTACGGCATTGTCATAAGGAATAGGACCCCTGATCGGGTTGGAGTGGTCATCGCTGTTGACGGCAGGAATATCATTTCAGGCAAGAAATCGAATCTCAGTAACAATGAAGAGATGTACCTCGTGAATGGGTACGGATATGCCCGGTATGATGGTTGGCGGACCGACAGGGACACGGTACACAAATTCTATTTCACCGATAGAGCGGACTCGTATGCCGTGAGAACCTTCGGTGACTCCACCTCCATGGGTGTTATCGCCGTGGCGGTCTACCGGGAAAGAGAACGGCCAAAACCTCAATACGAGAACAGGAGGAATGCACCTGCGGCACCGTCAGCCGAGAACTCGGCGAGAAGCAAATTAGGAGGAACCAGGGATGAGGCCGCCGGCACGGGTTTTGGCGATCCGCAATACTCTCCCGTCATCAGGGTCGCGTTCGAACCCGAGCCCAACCCCATTCAAAAGATACTCGTCAAATACGAATGGCGTGAGGTCCTTTGTAGAAAGGAAATTCTGAACTGCCTGCAGGAACCAGGAAACAGGCTGTGGGATGAAGACGCATATGCTCCTTACCCGCCAGGATATCCAAGGAATTAATCAGAAAACAACCCAGAGATACCTCCTCTCCCCTCCCGGGGGGAGAGGATTGAGGTGAGGGGAAACCTCAATACCTGCCGCCGCCCTAATCCTGTTCTACGGGCAAGCACGCATCAAAGGGGAAGGAATGATTTCCAGGGGAATTGCGGAAACATGCTCCTATTAGGGACCTCCGCCACCCCCCATCAAGCCCTCACTGACTGAGAAAATGGCACCACATTTTGGACATTTCACCTTGGTGTCTTTCGATACACCCGCACACCCCAGTGAGAAAAATGCCAAAATCACCAAAGCAAGAATGATGTTTAGCCACTTCGCGTACCTCACCATCATCGTCATGCCCTCCTTTCATGTTGAAACACTGTCCTATGAAAATAATAATGCAAATTATCGCTTTTGTCCAAAATAGAATTTGTCAACAGAGGAGGCGCCCCTCCCCTTGTCTACGATAGATACTATCACTAAGACGTCTGAAAATTATCTCACCTTGATCCAAGTTCTCTGTCTTGAAATCACAAATTGTGATTTCAAGTTAGGGTAGACTCCACAGGGAACCTATGCCAGCCATTGCATTCTTTGAAAGCTGCGACTTTGCGGTGGTCCGGCCTCTCAGGATAGGCAGATTTGATACCTCTTGGTTAGTTTTTGGGCATTCTTGCTCGGCCTCCGCTCCTTTGCGGTGACAAGAATCATGCCCTGCCAATTGGCGGATTTTTGAGCAACTTTTTTCTTGACGGTTTCTTCAACAAGGTTTAAGGTAGTCCCAATGCGTTGGCGAGCGCGTATGGCAGTGATTGCATCTACAATGTGAAGACAAAGCCGAATAGCATGCCAGATAAGAAGCCTCCATACGAACGTATCCGCGAGATCCTGGAATCGGCCCGGACCGGCATACTTCCTCGGGATCTTGTCAGAGAGGTAGTTATACATCAAATTTGATGTTGACTGATCATGGAATTTACTGTAGAATTTTATGAGACACGATCAGGCCGATGCCCGATCAGGGAGTTCTTGGATAGGCTTAAAGAAGTGGACCCTGATGATTTTGCTGCCATGATGGCAGGACTTGCCAAGCTGAGAGACAGGCAGTATCACAGGCCGCCATTATCAAAAGCCATTGGAGGTGATCTCTTCGAGCTTCGGCACGTGGGTAAGTTAAACGTGAGGGTCTTTTACTTTTTTGCTAGGGGAAAAAGGATTATTGCAATTCATGGGATTCGGAATAAGTCACAAGAGGTTCCTAAACGAGATCTTGAAATAGCCTTGCATAGAAAAGAGGATTGGTTATCGAGGAACAGGTCATGAAAAGGCTAACAAATTTTGATACATACCTGAAAGAACAACTGAAGGACACGGATTTTGCCGAACGGTTCAAAAAGGCGGGAGATGCCTGGGACGTGGCTGTTAAGCTTGCTTCCTTGCGCAAGGCATCGGGATTATCCCAAAAACAGCTTGCCAAGCGGGTGGGAACCTCACAACA
>DATIGG010000438.1:0-8603 GCA_035454825.1 Thermodesulfobacteriota bacterium
CGGCACAAAAGGACTCATCGATGGCGAGAAGGCTTTCTGGGTCATCGGTGGAAACAAGATGGGAGTCATGACCAAGCGAGCAAAGTGGGCCTTCGCAAAGAAGGATGACGCAGAAAAATTCATTAAGGAAAATGGCGGCGCCAACGCAACGTGTGACGCAGCGGTGAAGGCCGCCTATGAAGACATGTATGCTGACACCAAGATGATACGGGACAGAAGAAAAATGAAGAAGATGGAACACAAGAAATAAATTCTTCAATTGCTGAAAAACCTCAAGAAAGTTTGTTGATTTCCGGGAAGGCCATGTATTAGAGTGAAGTGACCTTATACGGGGAGGAGGTGATACTGAATGAAGAAGCTGCTGACCCTTGTGGTCGTAATGACCCTCGCTTTTGCAGTCCAGGCATTTGCCGACAAGACCGAAATGACCGCTAAAGTTGGTGACGAACTCTACGTTTGTGGCTGCGGTGAAGGCTGCCCTTGTGATACTATGTCGAGGAACCCTGGTACGTGCACGTGTGGCAAGGATTTGGTGAAGGCGAAGGTGACAAAGGTAGAAAAGGGAAAAATTACAATGGAAGGAAGGAACAGGCCTTTTGTGAGCATCGGGAAATATGCGTGCGCTTGCGGAGCTGGTTGTAAATGCGACACAATTAGCCAGAATCCAGGTAACTGCAGTTGCGGGAAGAAGATGATGGAGGTAAAAGCGAAAACTAAGAAGTAAGTTGAAGAAGTGGATAAGATTCAAGTAGGAGGAAAAGGCAGGGTCGAACGTCTCTGCCTTTTCTATTTCCACATTTCTATCCGTAATCATTAGCCCTGGAGTCCTTGTGTACTTGCAGGTAGGTGTTAGCATTAACGAGGAGGCGATCCAGAATCTTTTTCTCGGGGTGGCTCGATCTTGTGTTTTTCGAAGGTCAAGAGCCTACGATTTGAGGCGACCTGGCAATGGTTGCTTGCTGAGAGGGAAGGGGATTCGACTGGATCACGATTTGGGAGATATAGGAAGGAATATTGAATGTGAGTAATTCTGCCAAGTACAGAATTGAAGCGATCGACCTTCTTCGAGGGGTGGGTTATGGTTATCATAGTGCTTCACTGCGAATGCTTTAGCCTCAAAAATGTGACATTAAAAAGGGGATCGTCGTCAACCTTTAGCCATTGAGGAGAAAGGAGTGCTAAATGGATAAGAAGAATCTTTTCTGGTATGTGATCGTCCCCATGGTTGGGATTTTCTTTTTCAGCAGTCTGGCCTTGGCCCAGGAAAAACAGAAGATGGAAATATTGAAACAACTCAGGGAAAGAATCATCGTATCCACCAAGGGTCCCGCACCAGCGGGAATCGCAGCGGGAGCATCACACAATGAAGCGGAGCAGGCTTACGTGCTGGACAACGGCGTCACCGCACCGATCTACGACTTCGCGGCGGCCATGCGGGAGTCCGTGTGGGTGCGGGCGCCGGATCTCGACGGCGACGGTGCACCCGATCAAGTGGTCGCGGACATCGTCCGACCCAGGGAGCTCGACGGCACAGCAAAGGTGCCGGTTGTCATGGTCGCCAGCCCGTATTATCTGTGTTGCGGTCGGGGCAACGAGTCTGAGGTCAAGAAATACGACGCAGACGGCAACCCCACGAAGCTCCCGCTCTTCTACGACAACTACTTCGTGCCCCGGGGCTACGGATTCGTCGCAGTGGACATGGCAGGTACGGCGCGCTCCACCGGCTGCACCGACGAGGGAGCGGCATCGGACATCCTGTCGGTCAAAGCAGTCGTTGACTGGTTGAACGGCAGGGCCACGGCCGTCGACCCCAACGGTACTCCAGTCCAGGCAGGATGGAGCAATGGCACGATTGGCATGATCGGCAAGTCCTACGACGGCACCCTTGCCAACGGCGTCGCTGCGCTGGGCGTGCCCGGATTGAAGACGATCGTCCCGATCGGCGCGATCAGCTCGTGGTACGACTACGACCGTTACCAGAACCTGCCGTTCTCCTACGACTACCCGAGCTACCTGTCGGAGTACGTGGCCGGCAACCGGACGGAGCCGGTGGACTGCAGCGCATCCCTGGCACAAATGGCGGCCGAGGACGGCGACGAGACCGGCGCCTACACCGACTTCTGGGCGGTCCGGGACTACCGGGAAGGGCCGACCACGGACGCGTCACAGGTCAAGGCAAGCGTCTTCATCGTCCATGGACTCCAGGACGACAACGTCAAGACCACCAACTTCGCCCGCTGGTGGAAGGAGCTGGGCGATCATGGAGTCGAACGCAAGCTGTGGCTGACCAGGGTCGGACACGTCGACCCGTTCGACTCGGACCGCCAGCTCTGGGTCCAGACCCTTCACCGCTGGTTCGACCACCAGCTCCTTGGTGTAGAGAATGGGATCAACGAAGAACCCGCCGTGCGCGTCGAGAACGCGCCCGGGCAGTGGGTGGAGGCCCGGGACTGGCCGGTCCGGGAGCACGAGGTACGTCTGGCGCCGCAGGCGGACGGTCGTCTCGTCCTCGGCCCGGGCTCGAGGGAAGGCCTCAGTTGGGTCAACAACCCGACCCAGACGGAGGTGACAGCGGTCACAGCCGGGGACAACCCGAACCGGCTGCTCTTCACTACGGGGATCCTCACCCGAACTCTCCGCATCACCGGCGCTCCCCAGGTCGAGCTGGAAGTTACGCATTCAGCCCCGACCGGACAGGTCGGCGTGGAACTGGTCGACTACGGCGACGCCGAAAGGGTCCTCAGTGAGGGCGAAGGTGTGTTCACCACGGACACGCAGTCCTGCTGGGGCGCCTCCACTGCTACCGACGACGCGTGCTACTTCGACGTTCTCCGGCACACAGGATACACTCCCCTGCAGGTCCTCTCACGAGGATGGGCAAGGCTCGACAATCCGGGCACTCACCGGCTCACCATCAATATGATCCCCAACGACATCGCGGTGCCGGCCGGACACCAGCTCGGGCTGGTGGTCGTCGGGACCTCCCCCGAGTGGGTTGTGACGGTCGATGCGGCACCCACGACCTATAGCCTGGATCTGCGAGGCAGCTTGTTGCGAGTACCGATTGTAGGGCCAGTCGCGGACTTCAGGGCTGGTCCGAGCCAGGTACCTATGAAGGCCATGCTCACGCCGGGCACTATTGCCGATCCGCACACCAGAACCCGGATACCCGACTGACTCGCCGTCCTGATTGCGACGGCTGCCGGAACAGTTGACCGCCTCTCGACCCTCGTCGGCTGTGGGCCGTGGCAAGACGCTCACGGACCCGCGGTCATTCGAGACCGGGTTGTGTATAGCGTTGCTGACCACGCAGGGATTCGGGGCACTTACGCAGTTGACTGAGTGGAATAAGAATTTGTGATAACCGGTTCTTCTTTAGCAAAAGAACTCTCCCACAATCACAACCAATCCCCCTTACCTCAATGATTTTCTGGATATCCCCTCTTTTTCCATTTCCATTTTCATTACCCCCCCCCTGACACACCTCTCAAGAGTAAGGAGCGGGTGGGGTGAAACGAGAAATGGTAGAAATTTGACAAATCTTTTTTGTATCATTATACTGAAAGCTAATAATAAGGAGGCTAAGGAATATATGAATCAGTTCAAAACGTTCTTTTTGATGTTGGTTTTGACCATTGTATTTATCCTCGTCGGGACAGCGATTGGTGGCAAGAATGGGGCTATCATGGCCTTTATCATCGCCGGTCTGATGAACTTTATCTCCTATTGGTTCAGCGATAAGATCGTTCTTCGAATGTACGGGGCGAAAGAGGTCACTCAGGGTGAGGCTCCAGAACTTTACCAAATTGTTGGAGAACTGGTCAATAAGGCGAGCCTGCCCATGCCGAAAGTTTATATCATGGAGAACGAGACCCCCAACGCCTTTGCAACGGGAAGAAATCCGGAACACGCCGCCGTTGCCGTAACCACGGGCATTCTCAGAATTCTATCAAAAGAGGAATTGAGTGGAGTCATTGGGCACGAGCTCTCGCACATCAGCCATCGGGATATCCTGATCAGCACGGTTGCTGCGACCATGGCCGGAGCGATTACCATGCTTGCGCGCAGGGCGCAGTGGGGGGCGATGTTTGGTGGTGGACGATCGGATGACGATGAGGGTGGGGGAGGACGCAATTTCCTGTTTACTCTCATTTTCTCGATCGTAGCTTCCATTGCGGCTATGCTGATTCAGATGGCGATTTCCCGGTCGAGGGAATATCTGGCCGACGAAGGAGGGGCCCATCTCAGCAACCCCCTGAATTTAGCCAGGGCTCTGGGAAAGCTGGAGACGGCTTCCCAGCGGATTCCCATGCAGGCCAATCCTTCTACGGCCCACATGTTTATCGTCAATCCTCTCAGTGGGGGGGGAGTCCTTTCCCTCTTCAGTACCCATCCACCGATTGAAGAGCGGATCGCCAGACTTGAGGAGATGGCAAGGACAGGAAGGTTTTGAGGCCCAAGACCCCGAGGGCGATCTGTCTTGGTATCCTGAACCGCGTGGGCAATTCCAATGCACATGCGGATGATCTCCTTTCCGACTCCTTTAAGCGGTACCGGCACCTTACGTCTCTCGATCGCTCCTTTCTCACCGAATTGACTTACGGCGTCCTCCGTTGGCGGGGAAAGCTCGACTGGGTGATCCAGCAATTTTCTCAAATTCCCTTTGAAAAAATTGAGCCTGAAATCGTCAATATCCTTCGCCTCGGGCTCTATCAGATCCTTTTTCTATCCAGGACTCCTGTTTCTGCGGCTGTGAATGAGTCGGTGGAGTTAGCCAAGAATGTCCGTGGAAGGGGTGGGGCAGGTTTTGTCAATGCGATTCTCCGTACCCTTCTCCGGCAAGAGAAAGAAATCCTCTATCCGGATTTTAATGAAGATCCAGCCCTTCACATTTCAGTCGTTCACTCCCATCCCCTCTGGTTGGTGAAGAGGGAGATCGAGGAGTTCGGTGTCGAAGAAACCCTGCGTAGTTGCATGGTCAACAATCAGATTCCTCCTCTCACCCTTCGAGCCAATACCTTAAGAACAAGCCGGGAAGACCTCATCCAGAAATTTAGAGAAGGCGGTTTAAATCCCATCCCCACTCTATTTTCGAAAGAGGGAATAAGGCTCGAGGCTCCTCCGCCGACTTCAGAACTTCCGTTTTTTAAAGAAGGTCTTTATATCATTCAGGATGAGGCCTCGCAACTGGTTGCCGCGATTCTGGATCCAGGGCCAGGAGAGAGGATTCTCGATGCCTGCGCTGCACCGGGTGGAAAGACAACCCATATCGCTCAGCGTATGGAGAACAGGGGAGAAATTCTAGCGATCGATCTTACTCGACAGAAATTGAATAAGATTGAAGAGGGTTGTCAAAGGTTAGGCATTAAGGTGGTAAAAACAAAGGCAGGGGATGCAGCCAAGTCTTTGCCGTTTCCCGAGGGAATTGAATTTGATCGAATCCTGACCGATGTTCCCTGTTCCGGTTTCGGGACACTCCAGAGGAACCCAGACCTCAAGTGGAAGCGTGGCGAAGAGGATATCGAGCGATTGAGCAGACTTCAGTCTTCTATTCTCGAAAATGTCTCCCGTTATCTAAAGATGGGAGGAATTCTGGTTTACAGTACCTGCACCGTTTTTCGTGAAGAGAACGAAACCGTTGTAGAGAGATTCCTGACGGGGCATCCTGAATACAGGTTGGATCGAATCAGTGAATTTCTGCCAGAGAAATATTCCTCGCTGATGGAAGGGGGGTATCTCAAAACCTTTCCTCCACGCGGTGAGATGGATGGTTTTTTTGTTGCCCGACTTGTTAAACATTGATACAAACCTGACCAACTCCTCCCTATCGGGCGACTATGTCACACTTCGCCGCTCGCCCTTCGACAAGCTCAGGGCGAACGGTGAGTCGAAGGGCGCAGGACGAACGGCTAAGTAATTGATATCTGATGTGCCGTGGTCCGTTCGTGGTGAGCCTGTCGAACCATGAACGGACTTGCGACACAGCGCCGCTGAAAGGCATGATCGGGGATCACGCCCTACAAAATCCCAACAAAATCAAATGTGTTTGCAATAATTGTTCAGTTGTTCAGTAGGAGAACCTCGCATGGAACTCACCAAACAGAAAAATTATCAACAGGCCTTTGATCTTGCCTGTGTTTCAATCAGAGAAAGGGATTTGAAGGAAAGGGCGGAGAAGGCCGGGGCAGGGTATAAGAAGGAACAAGATGGGGAGAGGATTCTGGTCCAGTTCTTTTCTGCCCCTTACACCATCCACTTTCCACAGATCGAATTTCATTCCCCTGGAAAAAAAACAGTTTCCCTGGTCATCCGAGCCCTTCTTCTTCACTACCTCCTCAAGGCGGACGGGAGTCCTTTGACAGGGGAATGGGTTGGCTATAAGGATATCCCGGGAGGACTCCTCTATGCAGGCGTTTTTGCCAGGAGGGTAACAGAACCTCTGGTGAAAAAATTTGGAAAGTCAGCCAAATTATTCAGTGAGATTGGCGTCAGGCTTGGAGGAAAATCTGGCGGGCCCGGAGATGCCTCTTTTAATCTATTTGCCTTTTCGCGCATACCCATCCAGTATGTCCTCTGGGAGGGCGATGATGAGTTTCCTCCTTCCGTGCAGCTTCTCTTCGATTCATCGGTGGATCACTATCTACCGTTGGAGGACATTGTTGTCCTCGGCCAAATCACAACAGGAAGATTAATAAGCCTATCCAATCGCCTGCCCTCTGCGGCAATTCAGACACTGGACTTCAGACATTAGACACCAGACTTTTCAAATATGGGTGATTAACCCTGCTTCACTCTTTTGAAATTCTTTTGGATATGCTAAGCGTGGCGTTCCTCTGCTAATTCTGCCAGGGCTTTGTCTTGATGTAATCTCTGTCCATCATTTTCCCTCCTCAGTCTAATGCCCCATGCCCGGAGGCCTCCGGTCTTGAGTTAAGGTCACGGCAAGGAAGCCCGTTTCGTTTAGTGTCAAGGGGTTACGTCAAGTTCTTAGGACCAATCCCGCCTATAGCGGGATAACCGAATGACGATACGGGCATCGTTACCCTTACCGTTGGACGAAAGCTATTTTCTACACTTATGTCTGAAGTCTATAGTCCTATTGCCTGAATCACAGTCTCCCCTTTCCCGTAATTGATTCAGCTTTTTGTCTGTGGTATAACTTTTTCATAGAATAGATTGGGAAAAATCTGATTGGAAGGTGGTTCGTGAAAGATCGTACGCCTCCCGAAGAAATTCGATCAAGGATCATTCAACTGCAAAGGAAAATGGCAGAGAAGGGATTGGACCTTGTGCTCATCCTCCAAAACGTTGACCTTTTCTATTTCAGTGGCACCCTTCAGAAAGGGTATCTCTTTGTTCCTTTTGAAGGAGAGGCTCTTCTATTTATTCAGAAGGATTTTGGCAGATCAGTGAATGAAACCCCTTTAAGGTGCATGAAGATCGATTCAATGGGGGAACTCCCCAATCTGTTAAAAGGACATCCATTGGCAGGAAAAAGAGTGGGAATGGAGCTGGATGTTGTTCCCGTATCGCTGTTCAACAGGATCAAAGTTTTTTTCAGGGATTGGGAAATTACGGACGTCTCTTCAGAGATCAAGGAAATAAGAAGTATCAAAAGTGACTTTGAAATAGAGCAGCTCAAACGATCAGGGCAAATCATTGACCACGTTTTCTCTCAGACAGAACGCTACATCCGGGAGGGGATGACAGAATTAGAGCTGGACGGAATCCTGACCTCTATCGGAAGAGCCCATGGGCATCAAGGATTTTTGAGGATGAGAGGACTGAATCAGGAGATGATGAATATCCATGTTCTTTCCGGTGAAAGTGGCGCAACCCATTCCTTCTGTGATACGCCGCTGAGTGGTTACGGAGTGACCCCTGCCATCGCTCAGGGTTCTTCCTCGAGAGCAATATCAAGGGATCAACCAATCGTGATCGATTACGGGGGTGGATACAATGGGTATGTGACGGACGAAACGAGGACCTTTGTGATCGGACGATTAAAAAATGGTTTTGAAAAGGCATACCAGGTGGCCTTAGAAATCATCGAAGAGATGGAATCCTTTGTCAAGCCGGGAGAGGCACCTGTTCGTATCTATGAACGCGCCCAGGGGAAAGCGAGGCAAACAGGATTCGCCGAGAATTTCATGGGCCATGGTGAGGGGAAAGTTGCCTTTGTAGGCCATGGGTTGGGCCTTGAGATCAATGAATGGCCGCTCATTGGGAGAGGCTATCGGCATCCACTTCAGGTGGGGAACGTCTTTGCCTTCGAACCCAAATTCGTCTTTCCCCGTGAGGGGGCAGTTGGGATAGAGTTAGATTATGTCGTGAGAGAAAATGGCGTGGAGAGAATTACGACGTTTCCACAGGAGTTGGTCGTCATTTAGGTGTTAAAGGGATGTCCTCGGAAAATCATTCCTCCAAATCAGAACAGGTGGTCCTTACCAGTTGTTCCTATGATTGCGGGAGCCGGTGTCTCCTGAAGATCCACGTTAAAGACGGAAGGATCGAGCACATTGGGACAGATGACCGGCCGATGCCGAGCCTGAAACCCTGTATCCGCGGATTGGCACAGGGTGAAGTTGTTTATGCCCCGGACC
>DATIGG010000439.1:0-6231 GCA_035454825.1 Thermodesulfobacteriota bacterium
GGTAGGATCCAAAGGGGACCGTATCAATGAAATCGATTGGTCAAGCAGAGATTCTGAGCCTTGCAAGAAATTTTATGGAGTGTCGCATCCTCCTTTCCGGCGCTGAGTTAGATCTCTTCACCCTTCTTGCTCAACAGCCTCTTTCCGGTCAGGAGATTGCAAATAGAATCCATGCTGATCTGAGAGGGATAACCATCCTCCTTGACGCCCTTTCAGCCATGGGCCTTCTGACCAAAGGAGTGGAAACCTATCAGTGTCCTCCAGCAATCTCTGCCCTTCTGTCTTCAGGCGCTCCGGATACCCTTCTGCCCTGGGTCCTTCACATGGCCAGTGTCTGGAAAAGATGGTCCTCCCTGACAGGCATTGTTCAGGGATCCCAACAAGCCGATCATCCGGTTGCCCCGCCGCAAACCCCAAGTGATCTACGTGCGTTCATAGGTGCCATGCATGTGCTTGCTTTCCCTTTGGCGCCCCGAATTGTGGCTGCTGTTGATCCTTACTCCTCCAGGGCGCTCCTCGATGTGGGCGGAGCCATGGGGACCTACACAGTTGCTTTTCTTCAGGCTGTCCCTGAAATGAAGGCCACTCTCTTTGATAGACCTGAAGTGATTGAAATAGCGCGCCAATTTCTAAGCAAAGTGGGCCTGCTTCATCGTGTTGCTTTAGTTCAAGGAGACTTTTACCAGGATGAGTTTCCCGATGGTCATGACCTCGCTTTTGTCTCGGCCATTATCCATCAGAACAGCCCGGAACAAAACTTCGATCTATACTGCAAGGTTTTTCAGTCTCTCGACTCAGCCGGCCGAGTCATCATTCGGGATCATGTGATGGACTCTGACCGGACCCAACCCAAGGACGGCGCCATCTTTGCCGTCAATATGCTCGTCTCCACTCCAGGAGGCAATACCTATACCTTTGATGAAATCAAGACAGGCCTCACTCGGGCCGGGTTTATCAATGTCCGCCTCCTCCAGCCTGGAGAGCACATGGATGCCCTGATAGAAGCCGTAAAACCATAGACTCCCTTTCTCTGCTATTTAGAGTCTATCCATAAACTGACGGTTTCTAAAAAAAGTAGTCATTCCGGCCCCCGTATCAAGTACGGGGCAGGCTCCTCATGTCCGGCATGACGGAATAACGGGTTTTATAAACAGACACTAAATAGGTGTTCGGAGGGAAGGTCATGAAGAAACATCGATCCTTCAGAAATTTGTTTGAATCTGAAAAGCCCGTGATTGGATGTATTCATCTGCTTCCTCTTCCAGGGGCTCCGCTCTATGACGGCTCGATGGAAAATATTTACAGGAAGGCGCTGGAAGAAGTTGCCATTCTGGTCAAAGGAGGCGCTCATGGATTGATCGTTGAGAACTTCAGGGACAAGCCCTTTTTCCCAGGCCGGCTTCCCGCGGAGACGGTTGCCTCATTAGCTGCTGTTGGAAGGGAGATTATCAGAAAAGCACGGGTCCCTGTCGGTATCAATGCCTTGCGCAACGATGCGGAATCCGGCATCGCGATCGCAACGGCGATCGGGGCAGATTTTATAAGGGTAAATATCCACATGAATGCTGTTGTCTCGGAACAGGGCATCATTCAAGGAGCCAGCCACCGGACCTTACGGTTAAGGAGTGCCCTAAAATCGGAAGTCCTGATTTTTGCTGATGTAGGGGTAAAGCATGCAGCGCCATTGGCAGATCGCGGTCTGGCCATCGAGACCCGGGACCTGACCGAACGGGGCCTGGCCGATGCCATTATCGTTTCAGGAGAAATGACAGGAGAAGAGACAAAGGCATCAGATGTGGATGTGGTCAGGCAACACACGGATCTACCTGTCTTGATTGGAAGTGGTATCGCACCAGAGAATCTTCACCAGGTCTATGATAAGGCGGATGGGTTCATTGTGGGTAGTTACTTTAAGAAGGCTGGACGAGGAGATAATTTTGTTGAAAGATCCCGTGTAAAAAGGTTCATGGATAAAATTAGAGAATTAAATCAAAGAAGAAGAAACTTGCTCAGATGATCACGGAGCGGGTCGAAAAATGGAAGTAATGCCAGCAGGTTTTTCAAAGAGAGGAATTCCACTCTTTGAAAAAGAGGGGTCAGAGGGGATTTCAGAAGAATATGTCATGTTCAATTAGGGATGGATTCCGAGAAATTGATAAAGGACGTTGGCCATCTCCTGCTTTTTACAAACCTCTCGATGGAGCTCGGGTAGGGACTTGAGCTCAACGAGTTTGGCTGGCACAGGTTGACCCACCCATGAGGAAAGTTCCTGGAGCAATGAGAACTCGCTCTTCTTTGCGGTATCCCGTCCCAGCGCTTCCAGCACTGCACGGTTGAATTTGAACGGGCTCGCTGTGGAGGCCAGGACAACAGGGGTTGTATCTCCGGTCTCTTCCCGATATTTCTGGAGGACACTGTACCCAACAGCGGAGTGAGGGTCCATCAGGTACCCATGCTTTTCAAAAGCTTCCCGGATAGCTCTCGAAATCTCCAAGTGGTCGGCGAATCCTCCGTAAAACAGGGACCGGAGTTGGTCTAAGGCGTCTCGGGGGATCAGATACCATCCCTGGCTCGATAGTTGTTTCATCCAGTCTGACACCCATGCAGGATTCCGATCGACCAACTCAAAGAGAAGACGTTCCAGGTTTGACGAGATCAGGATATCCATGGATGGAGACTCGGTCTTGTAAAACTCTCTTCTCCGGTCATAGACTCCGGTTCGGATGAAATCGGTCAGGACCCTGTTGATATTGGAGGCGCAGATCAGCTTCGAGACAGGTAATCCGCATCGGATGGCATAATAGGCGGCAAGGATATTCCCAAAATTACCCGTCGGGACACAGATATTGATCTTTTGGCCGCTCCTAACTTTTCCGGCAGTGACCATCTCCTCATAGGCCGTATAATAATAAACAATCTGCGGGGCCAGCCGTCCCCAGTTGATCGAATTGGCTGAGGAGAGCCGAAACTGAAATAGTTCGAGCCGGTTATTGATCACTGAATCAGAAAAGATTTGCTTGACGCCGGACTGAGCATCGTCAAAATTGCCGATGACTCCACAAGCGCCGGTATTCGAACCCCGCTGGGTGACCATCTGCAGGCGCTGGATTTCACTCACCCCTTCGTGGGGATAAAAGACGAAGATGTAAATCCCTTCTATGTCGGCAAATCCCTCCAGGGCAGCCTTACCCGTATCCCCTGAAGTAGCCACAAGAATAACCACTTTATCATTTCCTCCCTCAGACTGGATCGCTGTCGTGAGTAGACGGGGCATAAGCTGGAGCGCCATGTCTTTGAAGGCCAGGGTGGGACCATGCCAGAGCTCGAGGATCGCAGTTCCATCTTTTAGGAACACGACAGGAGCCGTCAATGGGGAATCAAAATTTTCCGCATAAGCTGTTTTGCAGGCAGAGGTCAGTTCAGCCGTCGAATAATCTGTCAGAAATGCCTCGAGAATCTTTACTGCCCGAGCAGCATAAGATTTCTGAGGAATGCCTGCAAAAGGAAGATCGTCTAAGGTTGGAAAAGAAGAAGGGACAAATAAACCATTATCCTCGGCAATTCCTTTGATGATTGCCTTTTTGGAGGTGAGGGCTGAAGGAAAACCCCGAGTGCTGATATATTCCATAGAAAGACATTAGCACATCTGCCAATATCAGGCAACCTCTTGGAATTAGAAAGCTGTGATTCGAATAGCAAGACTATACACCTCAGACATAAATTAGAAAATAGGCTTCGTCCAACGGTTATGGTAACGATGCCCGTATCGTCATTCGGTTATCCCGCTGTAGGCGGGATTGGTCCTAAGAACTTGACGTAGCCCCTTGACACTAAGCGAAACGGGCTTCCTTGCCGTAACCTTAACCCCCCTTCATATCCCCTTAAATTAAGGGGGGGGAAAGTGGGGAGGTATCGATTTTCACGGTTCGAGGGCGCCCTCCGGGCATGGGGCATTAGACTGAAAGGTGGAAATGGGAAGAGATCACGGTTCATATTTTTGTATTTAGAAAAGTCTGCCCGCCCCGGCCTATTGATAGAGCGGGCCGGGGGTGTCTAATGGCTGAAGTCCAGTGTCTGAATTGCAGATTAGAAAAATCCCTCGCTTTCTGGAGATCATTTTAGTATAATCAGTGCAGCCAATGCTATAGGCTCCACCACTGACCCGAAAGGAGATCAGACTGCATTTTGTCCGGCTCCCAAAAATCAAAAAAATTGAATAAGGAAGTTCGGAAGGAGCGAGCGTCTCGCGGTTGATACCGGTCTCCTGGTCAGGGGATCCTGGTTGCAGTCATCAAGAAATAAATTGAATTCTTTTTTTAGTCCTGATAAATTAAATCAACCTCACCATCCCAATTATCTCAGGAGTCCGCACCATGAAAGCCTTGGTCCACACTGCGCCCTTGAAGCTCGAATACCGGGATGTTCCGCAACCGCAGTACGGCGACGACGACGTCCTGGTACGGGTCAAGGCCGTTGCCATCTGCGGCTCCGATGTGCACGGCTACACAGGTAGTACCGGGCGTCGGATCCCTCCTATCATTATGGGCCACGAGGCAGGTGGGATTGTGGAGGCGATCGGGCGGAACGTTAAGAACATCGGCCTTGGGGATCGAATCACTTTCGACTCAACCGTCTACTGCAATCAGTGTCCAGCCTGCCGGAGCGGTCGGGTGAACTTGTGTACAAATCGGGAAGTGCTGGGTGTTTCCACACCTGTTTTTCATCGGGATGGAGCCATGGCCGAGTATGTGGTCGTGCCCTGGTGGATCACCTATCGGCTCCCGGACAGTGTCTCCTTTGAAGAGGCAGCCCTCATTGAACCTGCATCTGTGGGGCTTCACGCTGCACGGATCACGCCCGTTGAAATGAATGACGTCGTGGCAGTAGTAGGGGCAGGACAGATCGGTCTCTTTGCCATGCAAGGGGTCCGTGTCACGGGGGCGGGAAAGATTGTGGTTCTTGACGTAAAAGAGGAGAGATTGGCCCTTGCACGCAGGCTGGGAGCGGATGTGGCCATCAATCCCTCCAGCGGCGATGTCACGGCAAAGATGCAGCGGATCGTGGGGCGCACCCTGGGGAAGTCTGGGGCTGACGCCGTCCTGGAGGCAGTTGGAACCGAGACAACGGTGACTCTGGCCCTTGGTCTGACAAAGCCGGGTGGACATCTAACCCTCATCGGCAATATCACGCCCCGGATTCAGGTAAGCCTCCAGGACATTGTTTTCGGTGAGTTAACCATCCGGGGTTCGTGTGCAGTCGCCGGGGAGTACCAAGCGTCGCTCGATCTCCTGGCAGCCGGCAGGATCCAGGCGAAGCCACTGATCAGCCGCATCATGCCCCTGGCCGAGGGCCAGCAGGCTTTCGATGCCCTGCACCGTGGTGAGCCGGGTCTTATGAAAATCGTGCTTCAACCATGAATAAGGATGTACGCCGCTTCACAAGCTTTTGGCCGGTGCCCCAAAAATCTCCCCCAATCTCCAACAGTCTTAAGTAGCGGCTCAACTTTCACCGGTGTATCATCACAATCCCTCACATGGGCTCTCGCACTGCTCCGGGGGTAAACTTCTGGTCTTTGCGCAAGGCCTGCCTGTATCGGATTGACCTCCACATACCGGGCCACCACCAATAGATAATTCTCTCCCATGGGAAAAAACCCAAATCGTCTCCGATACGTCAAGAATTAAGTATGGTGTCCACGTAAGAAGGTTGATATCGCTCGGTAAAAATGGTACTTTGAGAGCATGAACAGGAAGCACATAGCCATATACCGAGCGTCAGATCGTCGGAACGACGACTTCGTTCCGGGGACCCCGGCAGACCGCATTAGTCTCGTCTGGCCGCTGACCCGAGAGATCGCCTCCTTGAGCAAAAAGCACGATGCTGAACGAAGATTACAGAGACATGTTACACGCCTTGTCCGAGGAGAAGGTTAAATTTCTTCTCGTCGGCGCCTACGCACTGGCAGCCCACGGTTATCCCCGGGCCACCATGGACATCGATATTTGGGTCATGCCGACCCCTCAGAACGCTGATGCCGTTCTGACATACTCAAAAAGGGTGCTAAACTTGTCCGGATCCCGGAAAAGGGATAAGGGGTCAGGCATAAATAATTAACTATTGACAGAGAGAATTTCGAAGCAAAACTCCGGAAGTTAGAGGAGGTGATCACATTGGGTCGAAAGCGAAAAATAAGAAATTAGTCATGCCTGACCCCAGATATTTTGCCTGAAA
>DATIGG010000440.1:0-14496 GCA_035454825.1 Thermodesulfobacteriota bacterium
TGAATGAAAATACAAAAACGAGATTACAGGAAATAGCCGAGAAAAGGGTCCTTCAAGTGACTTCAGATCTTAATAAAAACCGGACATTTCCATCGGCGCCTCCTTTGGTTAAGGATTTGTTGGTTCTTTTTCTTCCTGAATAAGTATCGGTCCTGCCTCGCCTTCTCCCTCTTCATAGAAAAGAACGTGGCTAAGATTTATGGTGGTCTTGAACTTACGGGAGAGGTAGGCCTCTTGGGTATAGAACTGCGTCCCGCCTTCAGTATATGTGGGCACGGTTCTCGTTCTGGTGAAAAGACGGCCCTTTGGCTCAATGAATTTCCTCCATGTGCCGGTGTTCAGATATCTGGCGCCTTTCGCCAACCTCTTTGTGAGGGCGTCGTGGGTGTGCCCAAAGATGATGTACTTCCCGACTTTTTTCCTGGCCAGGGTTCTGGCTGCTTTCAGGAGGTCAGGTTGGTATTTACCTGTTAAGAGATCCCAGGTTAAGGTTGCAACTTCGCCTGCGTTCTTGATTATAAAGCTTATAAGGGTATCGTAGTAAATCTGTTTTAGTCTCCCCTCTTCATCGATGGAGTCGAGCCAGTTCGGGATGGCAGACTGGGGTCTCACGTTATCAAGATCATTGATGATGGTAGGATCAATGTCCAGTTCCTCCTCTCTTGTTTTAACCTCCTGGTAGAACCTGTCCACGATTTCGACAACGATTCTGTCTCCAAGGCAATACTCTATCGGGGTTCCGTCTTTGTTAAATGTATTGTCAATGGTGTTATACCGGTGGCCATGTTCAGCCCAAATCTCCAGTTCCTCGTTGTGATAATGAGTTTCCGGGGTGAGGGTGAGACCGTATTTCACCTGGATGAGCTGCAAGAGTCTTGGATCAAGGTAGGTAGCGAAGTCATGGTTTCCAATGATGTATCGAAGCGTATGACCAGGCCCATCTATAAAACTCCTGAGGGTCTCAAAGAATGGGGTATGTTGACCCGCAATGTCGGCCATAACCTTCAGCTTGATCTCTGCACGGGGCATTCCCTCAAACTCGTAATATTTCTGGGTTCGAATAAGGTCAAAAATATCCCCGAGTAATACAACTTCTATCTTCTTGATCTCTTCAGACCACTCTTTCACCACCTCGTCAAATTCCTTGTGGAATTGAAAGTCGTCTCTTTCTTTTCCGTCGCTTAGATGGAGATCGCTGAAAAATATTTTCGTGGCCGTCTCCTCGCAAGGGTACTACACCGCCATGCCCTTATTATATTTGTTTCGAAATCCCAGTCAATGGAATTTTGAAAGTATTTATATTTAATGAAATCTATCAGCCGCTTGACTTAGGTCAAGGAATTTTCTGCATCTTCAGGATAATGAATGAGTAAAGAAACTGAAAGAGGAGGAGCCATGGTGTGTTAACAAATACAGAAATTTCAGAGAAGGAAAAGGCTGATATTCGGACCCTGATGAAATTTGTGGGGATTTATTGTCGGGAAAACCATGATGGAGGAAAAGCTTCTTTTTCATTCAGGCTCTTCGACATCAAAGAGATGGAGAAACAGGAGATTCCCCTTTGTAAAGATTGTACAAAGCTTCTTACCTATGGGCTCACCATGAGAATGAAGTGTCCTCACGATCCGAAACCGATGTGCAAGAAGTGCGAAACCCAGTGCTACCATGGAGAGTACAAATCAAAGATTCGTGAGGTGATGAAGTTTTCCGGTATACACATGATCAAACACGGTCGGATCGACATGCTGTATCATTACCTTAGGTGATAAGAGCAAAGATAGCTTTTCAATTTGGGACTTTGGATTTTCCAATCTGCAATCTAAAATCTGAGATTTACTAATCGGGCCATATAGACATCTGATTACGCCAAAGATTCTACCCACCCCCACCCTAACCCTCCCCCCGAAGGGGAGGGGAATGGGGTTGGATATGTCCCTCCCCCTTCAAGGGGGAGGTCTGGAGGGGGATGGGGATCTGTCGGAGTAAGATTTGTATGTCTTGTCAATTATGGACTCCTTAGTAAATTGAGTCGTTTATAGAGAAGACCGTGTCTGATTCCGTGGCAACTGATCAGGGCAGATGAACACTCATATTCTTCCATGGCAAAGTAAAGGATTGCGCCTCCTGCTAAAATGACATCTGCCCGATTCGGGAAGAGTCCGGGAATTTTTCTTCGATCATGGATCGTTTTCGAACGATAGAGCAATAGCTGATTTCGGAGAGCTCCTTTTGTCAGGACAAAATGATGGATCTTCTCGACACGGAATTCCTTCAACCCCAGTTCTACCGAGGCCAAAGTCGTCGCCGTCCCTCCAACGGCAACCATGAATGGAGTTTCTCCTGAACGAGGCAAATCGACAAATAATTTGCGGATATCGTTTTCTATTCTATCCCATTCGTTTCCTTTCACAGGATCGGAAATAAGATACTGCTCTGTAAAACGGACCGACCCAAGAGGAAGGCTCACCCACTGGATGATCTGGCTTCCTTTCCCGAGGATAAACTCCGTGCTTCCTCCGCCGACGTCCACAACCGAGATCGTTTTTTCTGATTCGTGGAGGTCCCTGGCCACGGGTAAGAAGGAGAGTTGAGCTTCTTCTTCTCCGGAAATGATTTCAATCGAGAGATCAAGTTTCTCCTTAACCTTATCTGTGAACTCTTTAGAGTTTCTTGCGTCCCTGAGGGCGCTGGTTCCAACTGCAAATATCTTTTGAACACCCATCCTCCGGCATTGTTCCATGTATTGATCTAAGGTGTAATAGCCTCTGTCCATCGCTTCCGGAGAAAGGATTCCACTTCTTTGGAGGCCTTCTCCCAAGCGGACAATCGTCTCCTGTTCAAAGAGAGGTTTTAATTCACCCTGTTCCATTTCTGCGATGAGGAGCAGGATGGTATTCGTTCCGATATCGATCGAAGCGACTTTCTCAGAGGAATGGGGGGCAGGCTCTTGGATCACTTGGCTTGAGGTCATCTGTACTTAAATCGGGGTCAAAGGATTCAAGGGGTCAAGGGTTCAAGCGAAAAAAATAGAACTAAAAATTATGATTTTTTGTTTTTCAATACTTCACCGGACCCCTGAAATCCTTGGCCCCCTGAACCCTTACAATTTTTCGAGGACTGCAGCCGCCAGGAGAGGGAACATGATTTCATGGTGACCGATCAGGGTGTAACCTTTTCCACCCTTAAGGGTTGGTCTTTTCACGACATTGACGGAGGGGCGGTAGTGATGGATAAAATCCATGTTGACTGTTGTGAGGTTCGAAACCGGATAGCCAAGGTTTCTTGCAAGGGCTAAGGCCTTTAGAAAGACCTCAGGAAGGATGACCGCTGACCCTAAGTTGATATAGATCCCTTTGTCCAACCGTGAGACAAGAGAGGCAAAAGCATGGAAGTCCTGGAGGCTCCCTTTTCCAATGGCTGCTCCATCCGCAAAGGGTCCCATGTGAGTGATGTCGGTTCCAATAGCGACATGAACCGTGACAGGGATTCCCAGTCGAAATCCGGCTGCAAGAAGGGAGAGGTGCTTAAATTTAAAATTTTCCTTTAGAATCTTCCGTCCGATGGCCCGGCCAATCCCAATCCCCTCTTTTGCCCCTTCCTGAATGGCCAGGTTGATGGTCTCATGCGTCTCTTTCACCATCCCGAAAGTACCCCTGGAGAGCTCTTCGTCAACTTCTTCAGAAGTATGGCCGACCATGGCCAGCTCTAAGTCGTGGATCGCTCCAGCCCCGTTCATGGCAAGCCCTTTCAACATGTCTCTTGCCATCCAGTCAATGAGGATGGGATTGAGCCCTACCTTGATGGGATGGGCACCCATCCCCAGGAGGACGATCTTCTTGCGATGGACAGCCTCTGTAATCCTTCGGACAACCTCCTTGAACTCTTTTCCGGCGAGGATGTGGGGCATAGAATCCACAAAGTCAGCAAGAGTCCTGCCTTTCTCCCAGGTCTTTGAAAAAGAGGCCTGTTGAACCTTATGTTTCTTACCTTTCAGGGAAGTCCAGGTCACCTGGTGGAGGTTGAGGTGGGTTATTTTTTTATTCACGCCATTTCCTTAGGGGGTTACTTTGAAAAAGAGTTGATGCTCCACCATCTCACAGAGAAGATGTCCGACAAGAATATGGGTTTCCTGAACGCGGGGTGTGCTGCCTGAGGAAACGACCAGAGAGATGTTCGCGATCTTTGCGAGGACACCCCCATCATTTCCGGCTAAGGCCACAGTCTTCATTCCCATCTCTTTGGCCGCTTCAAAGGCCTTGATGACGTTCGGCGAGTTTCCACTGGTGCTGATGCCGACTGCGACATCTCCCTCTTTTCCAAGGGCCTTAAGTTGCCTTGAGAAGATATCGCCAAAAGCCATGTCATTGGAGATGCTGGTGAGAATCGATGTATCGGTCGTGAGAGCAATGGCAGGGAGAGGAGGGCGGTCCATGATATACCGGTTAACGAATTCCGCGGCGATGTGCTGGGCGTCTGCAGCGCTTCCCCCATTTCCAAAAAAGAAGACCTTGTTTCCAGCCTCGAAGGTATGGGAGATGAGTTTGATGACTTCAAGGAGCTTCGAGAGGTTCTCCCTGAGAAATCGGGCCTTCACCTCGGAGCTCTCTTTAAAACGTTTTTGAATGATCTTATCCATTGATTGAAGATATTATCCCTCATTTTTTGTGCTGTCAAGAAAGTTTTAAACAGATCAGTGATTCAGACAGTAAGACCATAGACCTCAGACATCAGACCAGCCACTTTTAGCATTTCCAAAAGAATTTCAAAAGAGTGATGCAGGGCAAATTTCCTATATTGAAAAAGTCTGACGTCTAAAGTCTGAAGTCCAGTGTCTGAATTGCAGTAAACAGATGTTTTAATTAGAATAAAATGTCAGAATAAAATGTAATGACAAATCTTCGCTTCTTTGATATGGTAAACGAACCAATCAAACATCCGATGGGAGAGAAACGGTGGATATCAGCGCACTCTTTAGACCGAAGACCTTAGCTGTCGTTGGTGTATCTTTAACCCATGAAAGACACCCAGCCAATGTCATCTACCACAAGAACAACCTTCGGCAAACGGTGAAGGTCTTTCCTGTCAATGCTCGGGGAGGGGTTCTTCAGGGGGAACCTGTCTACCCCCGTCTTTCCGAAGTTCCAGAACCGGTTGATTTGGCCGTGGTTGCTACCCGGGCCGAACAGGTACCCGGGATTCTGGTCGAATGTATTGACGCCAGGGTGAAGGGCGCAGTTGTGGTCTCCGGCGGGTTCAGCGAAAGCGGGCGAAGGGATCTGCAGGACCGCATCGTCTCCATTGCCAAAGAGGCAGACTTTCCCTTTGTCGGTCCCAACTGCCTGGGTGTTTATTCTCCCCCTTATGTGGATACTTTTTTTATCCCGAGCGAACGGATTATCAGGCCAGAGAGGGGAAGGGTGGCTCTGATCAGCCAAAGCGGTGGAATCTTGGTTGACCATATGATTAAGTTTGCAGAGGAAGGGGTCGGCCTTTCTCTTGGCATCGGCATTGGAAACAAGGCTCTGATCAAAGAAACAGACCTGCTCCGATATTTTGCCGCAGACCCTGAGACGGACGTGATCGTCTTTTATATCGAGGGATTTGACAGGGAGGAAGGCCGGGAATTTGTCCTGACCGCGGGTGGATGTCCAAAACCTGTCATTGTCTTAAAATCGGGGAAAAGTCTCCGAGGAACCCAGGCGATCAAAAGCCATACGGCATCCCTGGCCGGTGATTATGAGGTTTTCGCTTCGGCCCTTTCACAGTTTGGGGTGGTTGAGGCTAAGGATGAGTCCGAGTTGATTTCTTTCTGTGAGGCCTTAAGCTGTTATCCGAAGCCGATCGGAGGTCGAATAGGCATCATCACCGGCAGTGGAGGACACGGGGCTATTGCAGTAGATGCCTGCTCTTCGCATAACCTTTTGGTGCCGGTCCTGACCGAAGAGGATCAACTGGAACTTAAGAATAGAGTCTCTCCACGCATTCAGGCCATTGCCTCTTTTTATAATCCGATCGACCTGACGGGTAGCGCAATCGATGATGATTTTGTTGAAGCGGGTCGATTTCTGAGCCGGAAGCCGGACATTGACTGTGTTCTTGTTCTTTTGCTACCTTATACTCCTGGCATCACGTCAGATCTGGGCGCCCGATTAAGCCAGATTTATCGCCAGGAGGGCAAATCCCTCATCGCTTATGTTCCCCATGTCGAAAAATATGGGATGTTCATCGAGGGGTTTCAACTCAATCGAGTCCCTGTGGCTCATTCCATTGATGAGGCTGTCCATATGGCAGAGGCCCTGAGGAGACACCAACCGTGTTAAACAAAGAAATTACTGAAATCCTTTCTGGATCGATAGACCAGGGCTGGGTCCTGGAGCCCGAGGCCAAGAGAATCTTCTCTCTCATGGGGTTGAAGGTTCCTCATTTTATTTGGACGCCCAAGGTAGAAGAGGTCCTCCGGTTTGCCAAAGAGATAGGTTATCCTGTTGTAGGCAAAATCGTCTCTCCAAAGGTCCTCCATAAATCGGATCGAAACGGTGTTGTGGTTGGGATCAAAGGCGACAGGGAATTGGCAGAGACCTTTGAACGATTCAGCCGGATCGAGGGGTTTGCTGGCATCCTTGTTGAAGAGATGGTCTCGGGTTTGGAGTTAATTGTCGGATCAAAAGTCGATTACCAGTTTGGGCCGGTCATTCTCTTAGGAATGGGAGGAACAGGGGTTGAGATTTATCGGGATATTTCCTTGAGGATGGCTCCCCTGAGTCAGAAGGACATCGAAAGCATGATCCATTGCCTGAAGGCCCATCGGCTCCTTGAGGGCTACCGGGGGAGGGCTCCTATCGACAGGGTGAAATTGGCGGGATTACTAAAGACATTTTCAGATCTTGTGATGGAACTGGAAAATCGGATTGAATCCATCGACCTCAATCCCGTCATCTGTTCCTCCGAACAATGTGTCGTTGCAGATGCCAGGATCATCCTCAAAAGAATGGAATAAAGAAAAATATTGGAACATTGGAATACTGGAATATTGGGGAAAAAGTCCACTCTCTTATTTCATTCGACGATTTTATTCTTTATCTTCGCGTTTCTATCTCTCCATTATTCCACTATTCCATTACTCCAATATTCCACCTGATTTAAAAAGGGTTTCTCATGGTAATGTTTCCAGTCACTGAAGACAAGAACCGTTGGCTCCAGGGAAGGATGGAAGCTCTCGGTATCCAGGAAAGGGATATCGAGGAGAAATTCATTCGATCATCGGGGAGAGGGGGACAAAAGGTCAATAAGACTTCGAGCTGTGTCTATCTGAGACATATCCCCACAGGGATCGAAGTAAAATGCATGAAAGAGAGGAGCCAATCCCTCAATCGTTTTCTGGCGAGGCGGGAACTCGTTTTGAGAATTGAACGTCTCTCGGGCCTATCGACGGTTGAGGAGCATCAGGTCAAAAAGATCAGGAAACAGAAATCAAGAAGGAAAAAGAGGGCGGCCCGGAAATATAGTTCGAAAGACCCCGGTGACCGGGAGGATCAAAAAGTTCACTCCGATCAATGTCGAAGGGTTGACTAATTGATTCCCCTGTTTTATAGGGTAGATTGTCTAAACAGGATTTTCTGAAGTATTCCGCAAGATTTCTGCAGGAGGTGTTGAATGAGGAAGAGAGGTCAGGGTGTTAAGATGAGAATTCTAATGGGATCAATTTCATTTTTAATGCTTTTCCTTTTGAGCCTGAATGCAAACGCACAGTGGGTTTCCATTGTGCCTCCGGACGTGAGTCCCAATTGGGGGTTGGTTAACGGTCGCGTGCTTTCCGGGGTCGGATGGGCTGTAGGAACCGATGTGGCAAATAAAAGAGGGGTGATCCTCCAGTTTAGGGACCATTCCTGGAGAGTATTTGACCCTCCAAACGTCAGTTCAAATTGGGAACTGAATGCGGTGGGTTTTTCTCAAGGTAATGATGTGTGGGCGGTTGGAGTCGATTACTCAAGTGGGTCAAGAAGGGGGGTTATTCTGCGGAACCTTAATGGAATATGGACTATTTTTACTCCTCCTTTTGTAAGTCTTGACTGGGCGCTTTACGGTGTCTCTTTTTCCGGATCGGTTGAAGGCTGGGCCGTCGGTTTCGATTATGCCAATAAAAGAGGAGTTCTCCTCCATTATAAGACTGGGGTCTGGTCCTATCTTGTTCCCCCTGATGTGAGCGAGAATTGGGGACTGAGTGGAATCCATATGATCAACGCAAATGAAGGATGGGCTGTGGGTGTGGATTACACCAACCAAAGAGGCGTTCTGCTTCGGTATACAAAGGATCCGGGCGAACTGGGCAGGGCCAGAACAAGAAGGTATATTTGGCAGATCTATCTCCCACCTCATATCGATTCCGTTTGGGATTTGAACAGTGTGTTTTTCCCCTCGACGGCAGAGGGGTGGGCCGTCGGAGTGAATTACACTGAGAAAAGAGGGATGATACTCCATTATTTCGCCCCCCGTTGGGACGAGGTCTTCCCCCCTCCATTGAGTTCGGATTGGGAATTTGACACTGCCACTTTTCCTTCAACTTACATAGGATGGGTTTCCGGCGTGGATAACGCTAAAGGCAAGGGTATTTTGCTGCAGTATGAAAGAGGAGTGTGGACGGATTCTCCTGTTCCAGAAATAAGCTCGAATTGGATGCTTGGGAATATTCGTTTTACTACCTCGGATCAAATCTGGGCCTTTGGAACGGACCTTGCCAATAAAAGAGGTGTTATCCTGCGGTATTCTGTTAACGCAAAGGAGACAATCTCTACTCCATCAGAGCCAAACGGACCGACCAGCATCGCCCCGAATGTTCCTTCCACCTTCTACACGGGGGATTCGATATCAGGTCTTGATCATTCGGTTCAATATCTTATTGACTGGGGTGATGGAACCAATTCGGGGTGGCTTCCTGTGGGCACGGTGGGAGCCTCAAAAAGCTGGACCTCACCGGGAACTTATTCAATCACATCTCAAGCGCGATGTGACACGGATACCTCTGTGGTTTCGAAATCGTCTTCAGCTCTCTCTGTTACAGTCACAAGTACTCCGACCACGATTAGGCTCCTTTCTCCTCAGGATGAAACCTCGTTTACGGCTTGTTCACTCTACTCCCTTCCGAGCTTTAGCTGGCAGGCTGACGGGTCTTCATTCACAGGCTATGAGATCCAATTCTCTAAGACAGCAGGCTTCGATGTGATTGCTGCACGGGATAAGGTTTCATCCACTTCAACTGTGGTCAATTACAATTCATGGAAGAAAGTTTTATTAGCTCCAGGAATCCACGCTTCAGGATCCTCTACGCCTTTAGCAGCGGGAGGTCCCGTGTTCTGGAGAGTGGTTGGAACACGGTCCGACAAGACTCTCGTGATCAGTGACACTCTTTCTGTCTTCATCGACACCCCTCAGCCGGTAGGAAATCCTACGATCACCAACACCAGCAAGAGTTCTCTCCCCATCCTGTCCTGGGAGAATAACTGTAACTTCAGATCTAAAGTCTGGTTCGGAAACAATCCCTTCTTCACCCATCAGACCTCGGTATCATTCGATGTTAAGGATCCAACTGAGAATGGCGGGGTATTTACCGAATCCCTGACCTCCGGCCAATGGACCGCTGTCCAGAGCGTGACCGGAAGAGTGACCGGCTCAACGGTTTACTGGTATGTGGAATCGCGGGATGGGGTGAATCGGCGAGTCGTTACGCAACCAGCCACGTTTTTTGTCATCACGGATTAGCAAAGGGTTTCAAAGAGGAGAGTAAAACTGAGTCCCAGAAGGTGCGTGTTTGGCATTTTCTGGGACTCTTTTTCTGGCAGAGCTGCAAGAGGATTTAGCCTAAGTACTCTTGGAGGAGAAGATGAAAAATTCAAAGGATACGAGAGAGACCTATTGGAACCTCCTTTTGGAAACACTCCCTTTTGAGAAGTTAAGAGAGCTTCAAGTCAAAAAATTTAGGAGGATTTTGGAGTGGGCTTATGAAAAGTCAAAATTTCATCGGAAGCTTTATCAGGAGGCAGGGATTGAGCCCGGTGACGTCAATACTTACGAAGACATAACCAAAGTTCCTAAAGTAGAGAAGGCGATGATGAGAGACATTCAGAGGAAAGACCCCTTTCCCTATGGGGATGCCCTCTGTGTCCCTCTCGAAGAGGTAACCGAATTTCGCCAGACCAGCGGCACGACCGGGAAACCGGTGTATCAACCCGACACCTGGCAAGACTGGGAGTGGTGGTCTGAATCCTGGGCCTACCTGCTTTATGCGCAGGGTTACCGGAAGACGGACCGGGTCTTCATCCCTTTCGGATACAATATCTTTGTTGCCTTCTGGGCGGGCCATTACGCAGCGGAAAAGATTGGTTGTGAGGTTGTTCCAGGCGGAGTGCTTGACACAGAGGCCCGGATCCTCAAGATCCAGGAGCTTCAAGCCACGGCGATGATGGCTACTCCAACTTATGTCCTGGGAATGGCGGACACAGCCAGGAAGAAACTGGGGATCGATCCTGCCCGAGATCTCATGGTCCGGAAGATCACCTGCGCAGGTGAACCCGGAGCGAGCATTCCGGCGACTAAACGGAGAATGGAGGAGGCCTGGGGAGCCAAGGTCTACGACCACGTGGGCGCCACGGAGATCGGTGCATGGGGATTTGAATGCACGGCTCAACCCGGAGGACTCCATGTAAACGAGGCCCTTTTCCTAACCCAACTCGAAGATATCGAGACCGGCGAAATGATTGAGGAGCCCGGTCGAAAGGGAAAGATCGTGATTACAGCCCTGGACCGGATTGCCCAGCCCTGTATCCGGTTCGATTCCAAGGATGTGGCTGAATGGGCAGAAGACCCCTGTCCCTGCGGGAGGACGTTCCGCATCATCAAAGGAGGTGTGGTAGGAAGGTCAGACGATATTACAAAGGTCAAGGGCGTTCTGGTAGCTCCTTCTGCAATTGAAGAGGTGGTTCGGTCCGTCAGAGGGTTAAGCGATGAATTCGAAATTGTCGTGAGCAAGAAAGGCGATTTGGACGATATGACATTGAAAGTCGAAATACTACCGGCCGATGAAGGAAATCGGGAAGTGATCCTGACCCAATTGAAGGATCAACTCCGGTTAAAGACGAATCTGGGTTATAACATCGAAGTTCATCCTTATAATTCTTTACCCCGTTACGAAGTGAAGGCCAGGCGATTCAAAGATCTGAGGAAGCACAGATGAGGACGCATGCTTCAAGCGATCATAGAGTTGAAGGAGAGGAAGCGATGAACCGGCGAGACATGAAGAAAGTGGTTACGCGGATAAAGACTATCAAGAAAGCAGCTCAGGAGCTAAAAGATCATACGGAGGTACCGGCTGTTGAAAGAAACGCAGCGAGAATTCTGGCATCGGTAAAGATGCTGGAGATCAATATCAGCGACCTACTGATGGTGAAGTGACTCCTTCCCCCTCACCTCAATCGTTCGACTGAGCTCACGACGAAGTCCTCACCCCCGGAGGGGAGAGGAGGAATTTTGGGGTATTTTCTGACTAATGCGCCATGCCTTGAAGTACTGTCTATGCCAAGGTTTCGGTGGGCAGGCTCGAACCATGAAAAAGAGAGAGTTTCCCTCTCCCGCTGAAGGGAGAGGGAACGGGTGAGGGTGGGCATACTGACACTCACACTGAAACTGGCACTTTTATTTTATAATTGAGAGACTATGAAAAAAGTTGCCCTTGTCCTGATCAGTCTTTTTTTCATCACCGCATCCTTTGGCTTTGGGGCTGATCAGGATCTTGTGATCCAGGGAAAGACACTGGTCTCTAAAAAACCACCGTTCACATTAATGTTACCCTCTGAGCTTCAGTGGATCGATTCCTCATCGATTGAACATCCGGCAGAAAACTCTATTACCCGGACAGCCATTTTCATTCGAGAAAAGGCGAAGCAGGTTGAAGAGATGCTCATCGTTCAGATCGCGGATAAGACCAATCCCCAGGCTGGACCCATGGTTGTGCCTCCCTTGAAACCCTATAACGTGAAAAGAATGTACATCAAGGACAAGATCAAGAGGGGAGAAGGGGAGGTGGATTACTTGACTCAGTTGATGGCCTGGAATCCTGAGGCTCCATCGCTTCAGCCCATTGTTAAAAAAGGGGTGAGGATTCCATCCCACTGGGCCCTTCAGTACCAGTTGCTTTTTCAGCCCCAGCTGGAGCATGCCGTCTTCTTCCGGTATTCTAAAGATATCCATTCCTTTGGGTTGAAAGTTTCAGACGAAGGGAAAAGCTGGGATAAGGAGTCGATCTCAGGAGATGAAAGGAAGGTTTATGAGATTTTTCAGAAGATGATCTCAGGGATGATTGAATCTCTCAGTCTTAAAAACCCTTGAATTTAGGCAAACACATGGGAAAGGCAGGCAATGATTCTTTCGATGGAAGAGGCTGTATGCCGGTTCATTGAGAATGGCGATTCCATTGCCATGGGAACAGCCTTGGAAGCTGCCATTCCATTCTCTGCAGGACACGAAATCATCCGCCAGGAGAAGAGAGATCTCACCCTCATCGGTCCGATCTCCGATATGCTCTTCGATCAGATGATCGGATCAGGATGCGTGAACAAAGTCATTGCTGCCTGGGTTGGAAATGTGATCATGGGTGTGGGCTATAACCTCAGAAGGGCGATTGAGGAGGAAGTTCCAAATAAGATAGAAATTGAGGATTATACAAATTTTTCGGTTGCCTTAGCCCTTCATGCAGGCGCCCTTGGGATTCCATTCATTCCAACCAAGACCCTTCTGGGCACAGGAATGACAGGAGGGAATACCCCTTTTAGAGAGATGTCCTGTCCCTATACGGGTGAGCGGTTGGCTTTGGTTCCAGCGTTAAAACCCGATGTGGCCATCATTCACGTCCAGCGAGTGGATGAAGAAGGAAATCCCCATTTTTGGGGAGGGAGTGGTGTTACCAAAGAAGCCGCAATGGCCAGCCGGAAGGTCATCGTAGTCGCCGAGGAGCTTGTCAGTAAGAAGGTGATTCAAAAAGACCCAAACCGCACCCTCCTTCCTGGTTTCTTAGTCAGCGCAGTTGTCCTTGAGCCTTGGGCAGCCCATCCTTCGCCTGTACAGGGGTATTATGGCCGTGACCATGAGAAATATATCTCTTATCATCATGAATCCAGAGATAGAAATGGATACCTGAAGTGGCTTGAGAAATGGGTGCTGGGAGTGAAACACCGGGGAGAATACCTGAAGCTCTTAGGCGAGGAGAGAATCAAGTCCCTATTGGTTAAGCGCCAGAGGAAATCTCTTCCGGTAGATTACGGGTACTAAAGTTTAGTGGCCTGTGTTTCGGCCCACAAACTGATTCTACTCAGAAAAATAGGCTATCTAACCCCACCCCCATCCTGACCCTGCCCCCTGAAGGGGAGGGAATCGTCACGCGCTTCGCATGATTCCTCCCCCTTCAAGGGGGAGGTCTGGAGGGGGATAGGGTATCTGTCGGAGTTATGAGTGCGGTGTATTGAATGACCGGTTATACTCTCCAGGAATTGATGGTTGTTGCGGGATCGCGTGAAATCCAGGATGGAGACATTGTCTTCGTGGGGATGAGACTTCCGCTTTTGGCCTTTCAATTGGCAAAGGAAACTCATGCCCCCCTGGCCATCGGGATCTTTGAAAACGGAATATTAAGAGATCGACCTGCGACGGAAGCTCTCTATACGATGGGAGATCCTCCCAATGTGGAAGGAGCGCTCTGGGCAACCTCCATGCTGGATATCATGTCTCTACTGCAGAATGGAAAAGTGAGTCTCGGTTTTATTGGAGGAGCAGAAGTAGATCGTTTCGGGAATCTGAATACGACCTATATTGGTGGCAAAGAACAGGTAAGAGTTCGCCTTCCCGGAAGTGGCGGAGCAAGCGATATAGCCTCTCTTGCCGGCCGGTTTATCATCATCATGAATCACGAAAAACGCCGATTTCTGGAGAAAGTGAGTTATGTGACCTCTCCCGGTTTCGGAGATGGGAAAGACTGGAGGGAGAGAATGGGGTTAAGAGGAGGAGGTCCCTGTGCGGTTGTTACTACAAAAGGGGTGATGAGATTTGATCCCGTAACAAGAGAGATGGTGCTCCAAAGCGTTCATCCTGGCATTAGCATCGAAAATATCGCCGAAAACACCGGATGGAATCTGAGGCTTGCTCCAGAGGTCGAAGAAACGACCCCTCCAACCCGCTCCGAGCTAAAGATCATTCGAAAACATGACCCTTCCGGGTTCTGGACGAAGAGAAGGACAAGGTGAACGTTCCGCGAGCGCATCGGATGCGAAGATGTTATAGTAAACGTAGTTATATATCCTTATATGATCAGGTAGTTACGTGAGAATCCATAAATTTTGCTTGACAAAAAAAAATTTTCGAATACACTTGTTAAAAAATTCTCAAATTGAATAAGGATTGTTAAATAGAGTCTGTACATAGAGTAACGGCCGTGAACCGCCTGGTTATTCCGGC
>DATIGG010000441.1:0-5056 GCA_035454825.1 Thermodesulfobacteriota bacterium
AAGGTCCGAAAGAGCCCCCGGCGGAACTGTTGGTGCCGTGGCGCAAGATGACAGCAATAAGCCGGCAAGAAGCAGAATGGCTGCACGACTTGCTTTAAAAATAGGATGTAGTTCGTCCATATTGACCTCCAGTGTCTGAAATCAGGATCAAAAGTATCAGATCTCGAATTTTGAAATCATATCATTTCTGAGGGAGATCTAAAGCCGAAAAAAGCCATCCCTTTTGGGGCTATCCGCTTGGAATATCGATTCGTGGGTCTGATCCGACGCGGGAAGCAACAGCTACTCGAGTGGAGCGATTTTTTGCAGCGCCTGCTGAGCCCTTGCTCTATCCCAATCAGCGAAGAGTTCTTGCTGATGGATTGTCGCCCACTCGATAACCAGTCCCATCACCCTGGGCGGTAAGCGGCCGGAGAAAACAGACAGGTTTCCAATGTCGATCAGGGCAACGTCGCCACTGTACTCAGCGTGAAAATGCGGCGGGTTGTGATCGTCAAAGAACATCTTGATAACGATTCCGAAGAAACGGCAGATCTCAGGCACGGACGGCCTCACGGCACAAGGCGGGAAAAACTTCTTCGGGTTTCTTGCCAGTAACCTTTAAATACAAGGAGTCGGGGCAGAGGTCAATTTGATCACCCCAGACAAGCTCACCCATTGAACCTATCCGAACCTGCTCAAAAGCATGACGGTCGCGCCACAAGGCGAAAACGCCTTTGCCAACCAAGTCGGAAAGATCCGCCACGCCAGACACTCCATCGTCAAAGGCCAATTCCAGGCGATAACCCTGCAATACCTTAACTTTGGATACTTTCCGCATGTCTTATTCCTCCTTCCCTTTCCATAATAACATGGATGAAGGTGTCGGAAAAGAGCCTGGTTACTCCTTTTTACCACATCAGGCGGGGGGGCTACGGCGTTTTCCGGCTCCCTTTGTTCGGCGCACCCTTTCCTCCATTTTGATCTGAGAGCATTCATCGCACCAGTATTGTTCGCCAAGACAGGAATAAGCCTCTTCACCAAGATTGATTCCTGTCCCACAGCGGGAGCACCGCGTAGGTTCATACTCGGGTGGGTTTTCCAGCTTCGTGAAGTTGTATTCATTGGTTCCATACCAGACGTACATTTCCGTTACGAAGGATTTCCTGCACTTGGGGCAATCCTTCCAGTCACCTGAATGGCGCTCATTGTGATGGTATGCACAGAGGGTGTACCGACTGTGATTTCGGTGACAACTGTTGCGCGCGTAAGAAAAGATTACGTACTTATGTTCGTCATCGCAAATCCAGTTTCCGCAACAGTCGGTCTTGGTTAGCCTTCTGGTTTTTCCGCAAAGGCCACAGCGCGGTTTCTCCGGAGACGATTTGCCTCTAGCCTTAGCCATTTGTTTCCCTTTCTCTTTGAAAAATGACCATCAGTCGCAAGCGCTTGGTGCTCTCCAATTTATCACCTTAAAATTATCTTTATTGCCTCAAAAATGGGGGTCCAAAACTAAAACCAGCCTCCTTTTGGGCCTATTTTCTTGAAATAATAGATGCGTTGGTCCGACCCAGTTATGGGAATCCGACAAGCAACACAAATAAAGAACGGAAATCCTAAATGCTTCTACGAATAATAAAATCAATGTCCGCTACAGAGATCACGCCATCGCCATCCGGATCACTGGCTTCAAGCGTCGCGGCACACTCGTGGCAGCTAAAGATCGTCTTAAGGTACTTCTTTTCGACAAGGGGTGGTATCCGATCATAGAACTTCGGATTTCCAGGGAATCTATCTCTGTAGAATTCATAAAGTCCCTTGGTTGCTTTGAGACGATTGCATTCAGAACAGGCCAGAACTTGGTTGTGAATGCTCTGGATGGCATCGCAGGCGGCGCATTCAGGCTTGATCCGAAGCGACTTGGGAACGATGTGTTCGTGATGAAGGTCCACATTTGATCCACAGTACACGCACTCTCGTTCGGATTCGACGAGCTGCCAATCCTCTCGCGTTATCTCGGACCAGGTCTTGACCCCATCGCGGAGATCTCCGAATGTGCTACGGATGAACCCGTAGTGACGTCGCTTCGCCTCGCCAGCGTTGCCACCGGCAAGTGCTCGCTTAGCAATGATCTTGGCGTACTGATAAAAAATCAATTCTCGGATTGTCTTTACGTCCTTGTCTGGCACGGGCTTTCCTTTCTGGTTCCCCGGGTTGACTCCGGCCAGTCTAATTGGATAAATAGAGGCGGATAACTCTTGTCAGTTCATCACCTTAAAATAATTATTTTAGGTTGAAAATTGGGGGTTTAAGGCCCAAAAACAGCACCCTTTTTGGCCTATTTTAGCCCGTAACCATGGGGAGCGCTGTCAGGTCCAGCCCGGTGCTAGATCTCGCCTCTTGCACGTGAAAGCAGATCCTGGAATTCGGCCTCGTATTTAGCGTAGGTATTCCAGCCGAGAACAGCCAGAAGCACTTCATTGGCGTAGATGGTAATGCTCGGGTTGCTGATATCAAATGCGAGATCGTAAAGTATGCTGTCATGAAATATATTAGACAGAGCGCCGAAGACATTCATGGTGACATCGTGGGGTTTCTCGTCCCAGTGGTTGTACTGATTGCGTGCGGCGTAAATAATTAACCCAACCGGGAGTCCGTAAAGTTCCTTGCCAACGCAGAATGCTATGGCGTTCGAGGTAGTTGGAGGAACGATCCTAACGCAGGAAGCTGGAATCGTCTCGTTTCTCGAAAAGTAACGAATTCCCATCGCCGCCACTTGAAGGATCGACCCTGCGAATGTAGCCTCCGAGAATTTGAGGTCTAAGTATTTCCCCGCCAGTTTCAAGTACAGATCCAAATTGGCCTTCTTTTCTGGACTCAGAGGTTGCCCAGCCTTCGTAACATCCCAGAATTGAAGCGCCCTCTCGTAGTAGGCCCAACACGATGCCAAGCCTTGGTAGAGATGTAAGACCGCATGCTCAGTCTTTTTCAGGTATTCCTCTGGATTTGCGGGTTTCATGCCTCAGTAAAACGCCAGACCTAATCGGCGCGCTTTTTTGTGACGCGTCCGGCTGAGTGATAGGTTAAATAAGAATTTCCCCGTGTAGTTCCTTTTGTTGGACCCATGAAGCACCTGCTGGTTTGATAACTAAAATGTCTATTGGGCCTCCAACGGTTTTTATACGATTTTGGAACCTAATGGCTCCAATTGTAGCGCTCATCCCAAAGATGGCAAAATCTATTGCATCCTGCAATGAGAAAAATTCCCAAGGAATCGGATAGAAAGGAAGTTTCTGACCTGGATTGCCTTTATCGTCACTCAACCAACTTGCATTAATAATTCGGGTCAAAATATCCACCTCACCCGCCCATTGAGCGCCCTGAAGCCCATCTGGATTTACCTGTCTTGATATATTGTCAGCCGTGGAAACGAGGTAAAGCTTCTGTGTACCTTTTTCAGAATACCCAGCAACATGGAAAGTTGTTTTGAGACCTGGGTTCAAGTCCTTGAAATAACCCAACAGCTTAGAGGCCAAACCATCGACATCTTCCTCTTGGTTGTCTGATCCGAATTGTTCGATGTAGCCGGCAATGGGCGTTGAACCGATGCCTGCATCGCCACAAGTCGATATCCCCACTCCTTTCTTTGTACAAAACAATTTACGGGTGGAGTTCGAGAAATCGAACGATATTTCCTTTTGGGTCGCGCCTTGCTGAACCTTCGCATTGAGAGTCAAACGGCTGTCTGCAGCCATCACAATTCCTTCGTGTGTGTAAACCGAGATAATAAAGCTCATTTTAATTGATCTCCCATGTTTAATAATAATTATACAATCAATATATTCCTACAAAGACAGACCTCTTCCTTCTTAATAAACCATTTTAATATTTTAGCGTTCACCTCTGAAAATCGTTAAATTCCGAAAGAATATCTGTTATCGCCATGTCAAAAAACCTTGGGTTTATCTGGTCCGACTGTCGTAACCGCAGGCTGTAAGAGTGAGAGCGTAGACCTACAGGAAACCGGTGTAAAGGTTTCGGTTTTGAGGTTTCCCCTAAGGCATGGTTTGGGTTTAGGTTTGGGAAAACCTGATTTGAGGCGGGTATTCTGGAGTTGGCCTTTAGCATAGGCTTCCCCCCTGTGAGGCGTGTGAACAAAGGTTATCATTTTTTCTTTGATCATGTCAAGTTTCTGGGGCTGATATCGCGGAAGAGAGCAGAGGGGGGCATAAATCCATCTTTTTCACCCCCCCTCTCCCTCGCCCGTCAAAAGGGGGAGGGTAAGAGAGGAGAAAACTTCAATCCTGGATTCCCGCTTGCGCGGGAATGACAGCCCCTATTCCTCATTGGATTACGGTCTCCGAAAGGGGGAGGGTAATGGACTTCAGGCGGCTGGAGTTTAGCAGTGGCGAAAAGGAAACGATTCGGGAAATCCAGATTCAGGGACCCCCTGTGTGGAGGTCCAGAAAAACCATGATGGGGCCGATTTCTTGATCTTGAAAGAGACCGGGGGGAGGGGGCTCCTGCTCCACCCGGGGATTGAAGGCCAGGACAAAATAGACGGGCCTGCTCAGGTTTCCCGCCCGGTCCTGAATCTCCACCTGCAGGGTGAGCTGGATGAAGGGCAAACTTTGTCCTGCGCCGGTATTTAGATAGATAAAACCGGAAAGCTCTCCTCCCTGGCCTTCCGGAACCTTCAGGTAACTGACCGGATAGGAACCCCGGCCGGCCTGGTTGACCACGCAGATGATGGTTTTCATATCTCCCGCAGGGTCGGTGGCCTGGATATAGACTTTCCATGTTTCTCCGGGGCGGATTTCACGCGAAGCGAAGCAACGGGTGATGACCGGCACGCCGGATTGATTTTTGTTCACCTGGTGTGATCCTCTAATATTGTCTTTCCCGCTAGCCTTCTTCTGGGCGGCCACACAGGGCCGCCCCTACAATTACCTCTGGTATCGTTTTTCCCGCTAACCCTCTTGCAGGCGGCCATCCCGCCGTGGCGGGACCCCTACAATATCCTCTTAGATTCTTGGAAAGCCTGGGTAAAGGGCATGTAAAGAAAAAAGTTTTTCCT
>DATIGG010000442.1:0-3424 GCA_035454825.1 Thermodesulfobacteriota bacterium
TCAAGGATTGCGGATGCGGCTGTGGCACTGAATATGGAGCCCCAGTCCTTAGGCGCAAGGTTCGTTGTCACAATTGTGGGCAGGATTTCATTCCTTTTGGATATGATCTGAAAGAGGATATCGGTATCTTCTTTTTTATGGTAGATATAACCAATCTCATCGATGCAGAGAACTCTGACCTTTGCATAGAAATCGATTTTGGAAGCCGGGTTGTGGGCCTTATGAATCCTTGAGACGAGGTCGAAGGCGGTGATAAAAGCCGTGGGGTAGCCCCGGAGAACCGCCTCATAACAAATGGATGCCGCGATATGGGATTTCCCAAGCCCTGTGTCTCCGATGAGGACAAGGTTGAAGGCTTGTTCGATCCAGGGCGAGTTGACGAAGGTCAGGATATCGTCCTTGCTGATCTTGAGATTGAAATGCCAGTCGAACTGGTCCAGAGTCTTGACATGTTTTATCCCGGACAGGCTGAGAAGTCTTTTGATCTTATGCTGACGTCTATATTCGATCTCCGTCTTGAGGAGATCAAGGATTACATCACGCCGGTCGGAGGCGATTTCATCGGCAGGGGTCTTACAGCCCAATTCCTTGAGTAGGGAACCAAGATCATTCATCATACACCTCCAATCCTCTGGGTTGATAAGAGATATTCAAAAGCTCGCCTTTCTGAGGCTGAACGGTCTCGGCTTCGGCAGGTTCCCTATGCAGATAGGACAGGAACATCCTGAGCCTGGGGGACCTCTTGTTTAGACACTCCGAGGCGACGCTGACAAGCATTCCCCTGCTGTGGCTTTTCATCAGTTTAAAGATTTCGTAAGCTGTCTTTTGGGGATCCTCTCCGCTGGCCTGGTTCTTATTCAGGAAGTCCGATATGGTAGGATGCAGGTTTTTGATAGCCTCGTATATGCGCTGCATCTTTGCCTTTACGGAGAGTTTGCCGTAACTTCGATGGAGGGGGTTGATGATGGGACGGCGTCTGTCAAAGGACCTCGGATGAGAGGCGACTTGCTTGGCACCATCATAGATCATGACCGTATCCGGGGTGGAGTGAATGGACAGCGATTTGCCCACGAGGTAGTCCGGCACGGAGTAGCTATTCGTATCAAAGACCATCATGGCAGTCTTGGTGGTCTTGACCGGCGGATGGATCAAGACATTGTTCCAGGGTTTCTCTGGAAGGGGCCTGAGTCTCTCCTCCTGAAGGAGTTCTGCCGGTTTTTCCTCCGTAGTCCTGTGGATGGTATGGTTTTTATGGTCTACCCATTCATGAAGCGCATGATTGAGGGCCTTCAACGAAGAATACATCTGCATGGTATTGAAGAATGTCTCCCGAAGGGTTCTGATAGCCCGTTCCACGCGACCCTTCTCGTTTCCCGCGCCAGGGTTGCATAACCGGATCTCTAAATTATAATGGCGGGAGAACTCCAAGAAGCGCGGGTTATACTGGACCTCCGGTCTACGCTTTAATACCACGGTGGCGAGGTTGTCATACCGGATACCGTAGGGAATCCCTCCAAGGGCAGAAAAGGCCATCCGATGACCTTCGATAAAGAACTCAAAGGAACTACGGGCAAAGACGTGAGCAAAGAGATAGCGCGAGTAGCTCAGGATGAAAACGAAGCCGTAGAGTTTTCCAAGTTGGGGATGATTGATAAAACACCAATCTGCTTGTGCTTCTTCTCCAGCCAGAAAGGTAAGTGGATGATAGACTTTCCGCACCTTTTTACGGAATTCCCTTGTGTACTTGACCACCGCAGGGTAGCTAACCTTGACTCCCCTCGTTCTTAACCACCCGTGGGCCTGCTGGGCCTTTAAGGTCGGATGCTCTTTGAACCACTCGGCGATTAGGGAGCGGTACGGGTCCAAAATAAAGTCCCTCCTTTCCTTCCCGTGGTCGGGTCTTATCGACTTGTCCTGACAGGATCCTCGATATATGCGCGAGGCACGCTTTCGCGAGATCCCTGTTCGGTCCTGGATCTGATAGAAGCTCAGTCCCAGGACGTCCCGAAGATAAAGGATCGTCTGCTTTAGGGTCTCTTCCATGGTCTCTCCTTTGCGGTATGTTCTTGACCTCCCAGTAAGGCCTCCGGTACCTGATGAGACCTTCCGAGGTCAGTTCTTCTCTGGCGTGATGGAGCTTCAGGTCGCTTAACCGGAGGATCTCCGTGATCGACCGATCCGAATAAAAGCTTCGCCCTTGCCGGTCTCCTACCACCACCAGAAACAGATAGAGGGCCATCGATTCATGGCTCAACCGATGAAGATATCTACCGTGAAGGATCTGGTGGTCGATGATCGAGTAGCTCCGTGCCCATCGCATGAGTCCATTGTAGAACAGCCAAAAGAGGGGTTCCATCGAATCTTGTATCTCACAGTGCCTTTTACCCTCCGGCAACGTAGGAGCCGCATCCACACTGCCTTACCAGCCGGATCTCGTCTTGTATCTCATTTTTGAGCATTCTCTCCGGTATCACGAGAACCATTGTCTTGACTGGCTCCGAAGGGGGTATCTTGTCTTGTATCTCGCGGACCTTTTTCCTCCAGAGGCGCTGATAATCGGGATGCTTCTCTGGAGGGCGGAGTAAAAGTGAGACAGGTGGCGGAGGAAAGCAGTGACACCTGGTTTATGGGTATATAAGAGTTAGCCTGTCCGTGTCAAGTGTTTTGTCCTTCCATCTACAGTGGTTCCTGGTGTGAGTCCTGCCGAGTTGATGGTTTCGAGTGAGATCTCTTTTTTGCCTGTTTCAATCGGTAGCTTTCTCCATTCGCTTCCAGGATGTGGCATCGGTGAGTGAGCCGATCAAGCAGTGCACCGGTGAGCCTCTCTGAGCCAAAGATCTCGGTCCATTCCTCAAAGGCCAGGTTCGTGGTTACCATGAGGCTATGATGCTCGTAGGCTCGACTGATGACCTCAAAGAGTAATTCAGCTCCGGCCTTGGAGAAAGGGACATATCCCAATTCATCGATGACCAGCAAATGGAGTCTCTGGAGCTGTTTATGCATTCGCTGAAGTCTTTTTTCCTCTCGGCACTCCACGAGTTGAGTGACCAAGTCGGTGGCGGTGTAGAAGCGAACATTTCTTCCCTGGGCACACGCAGAAAACGCCAGGGCGCAGACCAGGTGTGTTTTACCCGTTCCGGGGTTCCCGACGAGCAACACGTTTTCTCTCTTATCGAGATATTCTCCCCTCAAAAGCTCTCGAATCAGTGGTTCATTGACCGAGGGCTGGGCGCTGAAGTCGTAGGTATCGATGGTTTTGATCACGGGGAAGTTGGCATCTTTGATGCGTCTTTCAGCCGCCCGTTTCTCCCGGTCCAATAGCTCCCTCTCCGCCAGGCGCAGCAGATAGATCGGGAAGTCGGATCGATCTTTTTGACAGACCGTGGCGACCGCCGTGTATTCTCTGAGCATGGTGGGCAACTTC
>DATIGG010000443.1:0-3827 GCA_035454825.1 Thermodesulfobacteriota bacterium
CCGAAGCCATTCAGATCAAGCTGGACGAATTGATCCGTGCTATCGAAGGCGCCCATAACGCTCTCCTTGAATTGGAGGAGCTCGACCAAAAAGATCTGGACCGCATCAAGGCTGAATACGGGAGATTAGCCGAGAAGGCTCGAAAAGATCTGAAGAAAGGGAAGAGGGATACAGGCGTACCCGAGGTCAGAGGGTAATAAATACGGTATTCCTCTACTCCCTGCTCTCAAGGACTCTATTTTGTTGGGCGAGTCTCTCTCGGACGTGTTGCAGTGGTATTCGTCGCGGAGGACAATTCCCCTGAATGGATAAGGCGGCGCAAAGGCCGGCTGCCTGACCCGTCGCCACTGAAACGGGCATGATGCGGTAGGAAGACAGAGCTTCGCGAGAACCCGAGATGCATCGGCCAGCTACGAGGAGATTTTCGGTTCCCAACGGGAGCAGACAGCGCAGGGGGATATCGTAAGCTTGGCCTGCAGGCAGTCGCTTCAACAAAGTCCCCGTTCCAAGAGAGTTGTGAATATCCAGCGGATAGGAGCAGCGGGCAATCCCGTCTTCGAATCGACGACCAGACAGAACATCATTGACGGTCAGTTGGTATTCTCCCGTGATTCTTCGCGTCTCCCGTACTCCCACTGTCGCCCCGCTTTGACTGATGTACGACTTTTCAAATCCAGGGACGTGCTTCATCAAGAAGCGGGCAATCTGGCGCATTTGGCGCCTGCCCTGCCGTTCTGCGTAAGTCAGGTCCCAAACATCCGTTCCTAGCACTTTGGTGATCCGAGTACTATTGACGATTACTTCCTGCTCGTGAGTCGTTCCGAAAAATAGGATGTCTTCCCGCGGAAGCACCAGTTCGCCAGCTTCATGGGCTTGACTGATCAGTTCCCAGAGTCCATGGACTCCAAGCCATTGGTCCGGATGGTCCCGGACATAGGTGCCAAAGGCCATTCGATCGAATCCCATGATAAGGAACATGAGGGTCATCGGCTGAACCCATCCTTTTTCGTCTCCAATCTGGTAAGGGGCTCCCGCCTGGACCGCGACATCTCCGTCTCCCGTACAGTCGACCACGACTGTTGCCCGAATGACGATCGGACCTGACTTGGTTTCAAAGATGACCCCTTCCAGTTGCCCGCGACCGATCACACCGCTGGCAAAAGAATGGAAAAGAAATTCTACGCCTGCCTCATCCAGCAGATCCAGAGCGACCCACTTGAAAACTTCCGGGTCGAAGGGAACCACATATCCGGTTTGAGGGGAGGGCGGAATAGCCCCGCCCGATCGAACCAGCCTTTTGATTAGAAAGGAGAGGGCACCTTTGATGACGGGTTCGCCTGGCCCATGATCCGGCGGGAACAGATTTTCAGAACCTCCGACTTCTTCTCTAGCACTCTGAGTGTGGTAGGACATAAAAGGCATGACCAGAGCTGCTGTAGCATTCCCGCCGAGGAACCCATAGCGTTCGGCAAGAATTACTCTGACTCCCTCAGATGCGGCCCCGAGAGCAGCTCCCATACCTGCCGGACCTCCACCTACGACGAGGACATCCGTTTCCGCGGCAATCCTCGCCGGACGCGTAGGGAGTTCAAGGGTCTCTGAAAGAGAAGGATGCTTGAGGGGAGGCATCGAGTACCTTAACTCTTTTCTTGATAGTTTTTCTTCAGCAGTTGGACCGCCAGGCGGTTTGTCTCAAGAGCGCGCTCCCTCAGGGCAGGAAGGCCCCGCTTGATTCGCGCTTTCAGAGTATTCCGTTGGTCCCAGGACCGATCGATGTAGGCAATCAGCCGCCCGGAGTTTACCAATTGGAGAGGTGGCATTTCGATGCGCAATTCTTCCAAGAACCCCGTAACTTTGGAAGCATAAGGAAGGGCGACAAAGGGGACCTCTTGGATTGCGGCAAAAATGAGGAAGTGGAGACGCATGCCAACGGCGAAGACGAAATGTTTCATGATCGTGAGCAGTTGCCCTGCCGTGTACACATTTTTCAATACTGTGGCCCTCTGAGGCCAGAGCATCTTCGAAATGACGGCATGGGAATGTTGCATGTCCAGGACGTTTCTTTCCATGGGGACGAAGACAATGTCCGCATCGAATCGATCGACGAGATAATCGGCTGCATTGGCTAAGAGGGAATGGTAGGAATCCACATTGATATCCGGGGCGGCCAGTCCGGGTTCTCGGACGGACATGCCAATCAAATGTCTTTTTCCCATCAGTCCCTCGTGACGAAGGGTTTCAGGGGTTAATGGGGCTGGACTGATCAGGAGACCCGGGTCCGCCGTCAAAAGAATTTCCCGGTCTACGCCAGCCTCCTCCAGAGCCCTTCTCGCAGCCCGTTCTCGCACGGTGACGATGGCCGCCTTTGCAAAGGTGGTCTTGATCATTTCCTGGTTAGCGGGATCATGCAATGGACCCGCGCCAACCCCATAAACCATGACGGATACACCGCATTCATGGGCGAGGATGACTTCCCGGAGATAACGCTTCACCTCTCCGTCAAAAAGAATCCCTCCACCTCCGAGGATGAACAGATCCAACCTTTTGATTTCTGGCAGTATTTCATCACGGGAGAGCGCGCGAACAGGTATGGCTCTTTCAACCTCGTGCCGCTTCAGGGTATCCTTCGGGTCCTTAGTAAATACGGAAATTTCAACGGAAAGGGAGCGTCGAAGCTGCTCGATGATTCCCTGCAGAATGGCCTCGTCACCAAGGTTTAACCCGCCATACGAGCCAGAAATACCAACACGGAATACCTTTTCATTTTTTCTCGTTTTCAAAGCATCCTCCGGGATGACCAAGAGTCCTTATTTCTTCTCGTGTGTCCCTCCATGAGATTAGAATCGGCTCACTGTCTATGATTTCAGTCTATTAAGAGTCATCTGATCTGTAAATGGGGTGAATACCCTATTTTAAGAGAAGGAATACTGTATTCCGATCCCAATAGGGCCGTTCCCGCCCAAAATACAGTGCTTTTTATCTCAAAATACGAACTTCACCTTATTCCCTCATCACATTCTTTTCCGTAGCATGAAAGAAGCCTGAGATTTCCACAAATGGTAGCTCATTTTGAGAAGACATGAACAACAGAAGGGGGGGGACAAATGATGATAAAAGAAGGGGACAAGAGACAGAGTATTCTAACCGGGAAGGTCTATAAAAAAATGTTTGGAGTCTTGAAAATCAAAGGATCCTTTTGATGGAGAGATGGGAAGGAGAAAGCCACGTCTTCTGCCTGTTTAATTTTAGCCCCTTGGAGAGAGTACTCAAGGATTGTGTTCCAGAAGGAAGATGGAGGAAGTTGGTAGATTCTTCTGAAACGGCCTGGAATGGGCCTGGAACGAACCTGCCGGAGAGCGTCTCTCCGGGCCAGGAAATCAGGATCAGAGGATACGGGTTTGCCATGTATCTTCAGGAAGAGCGCGTGTAATGGAAAGATATGTGTGCATTCATGGCCATTTTTACCAACCCCCGAGGGAGAATCCCTGGCTTGAGGAAGTGGAGCTTCAGGATTCAGCCTATCCCTACCATGATTGGAATGAGAAAATCGCTGCCGAATGCTACGCCCCGAACTGCGCGTCCCGAATTCTCGACTCCGAGGGACGAATTGTTGAGATCGTTAGCAACTATTCAAAGATGAGTTTTAACTTTGGTCCTACCCTCCTTTCCTGGTTGGAAAGGCATCAACCGGAAATCTATCGGGCGGTCCTGGAGGCGGATCGATTGAGCGCAGAACGTTTTTCAGGCCACGGGTCGGCCTTGGCTCAGGTTTACAACCACATGATCATGCCCCTCGCAAGCAGGAGAGATAAATACACTCAGGTTTT
>DATIGG010000444.1:0-5090 GCA_035454825.1 Thermodesulfobacteriota bacterium
TCCATCAATTCTCCTCCGCCCTTTCGGGCAGGACCCAGATTGATGTCGATATAGTCCACGCCGGCCTTGGCCTCTGCAATCGCCAGTTCTTGAATCGGCTTTGGATCTCTATCTTTCATCGCCGCCCCGATACTTTTTACCATGACATTGAGATTCTCTCCAATGCGTAACATGCCATCCCTCCCTATTTAAAATTTCGAGAGTTCGGAGTAATCAGTTCGGAGTTCGGCGTAAAAAACTCCGAACTCAATTTCGCCGAACTAAGCTACTCATCTCGTTAGGCGCTTACCTTCAGATAAGCAGTGATATGGGCTGCTTCCCTCGGTCCGATCTTGACCTCCCATCCTGCTCCCAGTTCTTCTTCGAGGTCTCCACTGACGGCGGCAACGGCCCCAGGAATGATGACCCGGCGATGGTTGACCTTTTCCGTAATCCCGCTCTTCTTGACAAAGGCCCCGATGGCGTCTCCCACAAATTTACCAGCAGCCCAGGCGGTGAGCACGGAGAGGCCTTCTGTGTCCATCACCAAGAGCCAGCTCGGCACGCGACTGGCTTCGATCTCACCGGATACAATGAAGTAGGTCAAGGAGAAATTGGTGGTGATTAAGACCGGGGATTCTTCACCAGGATTACCAACGGGATAGATTCCTTGCTGCATCATCATCGGCCGCTGGGGATCGGTATAGATGTTGAGTCGTTCGACGAGGAGGGGAAAGAGGCTTTCACCCTGAAGGTCCGAAAGGACGATGATTCCGGCATACTTGGCCACAAAGGCAGAGGCGATGAGCGCCTCCCTCATGGGATCATCTGTCATCTCAGCGGGGAAGGTGATTGTCGGGAATCCAAGAGAGCGGTTTTTTTGATTCAAAGCAGCACGACGAATGAAAACTTGATCCTCAAAGGCCTTGCGAGCTGTTCTTGCTCCAGAGTCGAGGACCAGGTCTTTCAGACCGGCGGCTGTCAGCTTATCTGAAAGCTGTGAAAGGGTTTCAAGGCTATCGGCTTTGATGGCCAGAGGGCACTTGTTTTCCCGGGCGAGTTTGGCCAGGGCATCACTGTTTTCATGGGTTGCTGCATAGATGAGCGGAACACGGTCTGCGCTCGCCTTCACTCCTGCAGTTAAAGCCTCTATGCTATTGCTCATCAGGATGAGGGCGGCATCGGTTTCAGACTTCACCTTCTTGACCAGGGCCTCGAACTTTCCGGCGTCTCCTGACTCGTTCTTCACGGCCACCATCTCCGGCCGGAGGGTTAACCCCACCCTCTCATATTTCAATTCCTTGAATCGCTTGAGCCTGGCGCCGACCTCTGCTTCAGGCATGGCATCGCTTAGCAGGATGGCAAGTCCGGGTTTATTGACAAAGGTCTTTTCATGGCGGAAGAGAACGGTCTCTCCGCCGATCTTCACCACATTTTCACCCGAACCAATCGTGAGGGGCCGGATAGGCGGGGCGGCTGCCTCGGAGAGCATTGCCTTTGCTTCCTCGGAAACATAGGGGCAGGAGGAGAGTTCTGCTTTTCCTGCAGCCAGATTCATCGCAAAAGCGAGACAGGTTGGGACACCACATTCTTTGCAGTTTGTTTTGGGTAATAATTTGAAGATCTGGATTCCCGTCAGTCCCATGAGTTTCTCCTTTCACAAAACCGCCAAGCGCAAGGCGCAGAGCGCAAAAGCGTAAAACCGGATTTCGCTATGCGCCATGCACCATGCTCTTTGCGAAGTTTTTTATTTATCCAAGAATTGGATCCATCGACAGAGCAGGATGATTCTTCTCGGTCAGGAAGGGAAGGATCTCTTCTTCCGTCACGCCGATAGTTTCATCTGCAATCATGTCGATGAGGCCTGGTATGCCGACCTCTTCGGAGCGTTTATTTAACCGCTCCTTGAGCTCCTCTTTTAGCATCTTAGGCATCCAGACCAGTCGTTTGAGACCTCCATCGCCAACCAGCCATTTCCGCTGGGTGATATTATACTTGCTATGACCCACAAATCCGGGTGTGACCGCGCCTCCTCCCACGGACCCTGCCAAGGTAGTAAATTTCATCCCGCAAGGCGTCATGCCAAGAAAATCCCGATTAACGGTCATCACCCCGTTACACATGGGAAGGATAGCGGCAATACACTCGCAGCACCCGCATGTCGTCATGGGATCGTAGACTAAACTGTAGAAATTATAGTGGTCGATCTTCTGCCGGGAGGCCTTGAAGACAAAATCATTCACCCCTTTCCATTGGCCCAGTTTAGGATCGAGGATATCTCCCTTTGGAACGGGCTGATTGGGGCCTGTTGGATTGATTTCGAAAGAGGCCTTGCAGTCCATCCAGTTATAAGCCCCACAGAGCCCCGTTCTTTCCGGACTGATGACACAGACATGGTTTGGGGCAAAGGATTGGCAGAGGGTACAGGAATAAAAAATGTCCGTGGTCTCGTCTGTCATCCCTTCAATACGGGCATCCCTTTTCCCGTAGACGTCCCTTGCCTGTTGAAGGATCTGGTCCACCTTTTCTTTTTCCGTATAGACCTTGACTTGGACCTTGTCGAAGATGGCACCGAAATCCTGGTGAAACTTAGCATAGAGGATCTTGCCCAGGTGGGCGAGTTTGAATCCCTTTTCCACAGCACCCTTACCCACTCGCAGCCAGGCAATATCCCTCTGGCCAATATGCATGATTCCCTGGGCATAGTTGATCAGATGGTGGATCTGACGCTCCAGAATGGGCTCGAAATCCTCCTGCATCTGTCGGCCTGCCACCTCGGCAACAATGGCGAGAGGAAGCTGGGCCGGAGGTTTGATCTTGTCAAGATCAGGACCAATCACCTCAACCTTTCCATCCTCCACCTCATCCATATTTTTTGACGTGACCCACTCGACCGCATGGGTTCTTCCTCCACCACACTCCAGGAAAATGTCTTCCCCTCTGACTCGCTCACCTTCGAACGCCGGACCGTAAGAAACAGGGATTGGAACGTTGGCCACCTGGACTTTTAGCCCCCTGACCTCGACCGCCCTCTGGACAATCTGATCGTGGGGAATATTGGAAACGACGTGTTCATAGGTACAGATTCCAGTGGGAAGGATTTCAGGAATCGGCGTGTCTGCAATGGTTGGGAATCCCCAGTTGATTGCGCCTGCGGCATTGGCATACCATTCGTCGGTGACATATCCCAGGGGCATGACAAAAGCAAAGGTACGGTCCTTGTTATAAATCAAGTTTTTTCGAAAATCGCCAGGCTTGATTCCCCCAAAGGCCATGGCTACCCGGCAGGCAAAACCCATGGCAAAGACTGCAGCCGTAATGTCCGGTCCAAAGGAGACTAGCCGGGTCGGCCAGCCGATCTGGACGCCTGCCTCAACCAACTGCTGTGAGAAACGTCTCCCTTCATGCTCCGCGCACATAAAGATATAGAGGTTTTTTTCCTGAAGTTCGATGGCGATCTTTTTGGCGATTTCCGGTGAAGGTGCGGCCCCTGCAATGGCGGCAAATCCTGGGGCTGTGCCGTCAACGAACTCAACGCCTCGCTTCCGAAAGATGACATCGTCAGCAGCTCCAAGCCAGATGTTATCCGGAAGGGGATCTTCCTGCTTCGTATAGAAGTTTGGAGACTCCAGGTAACGAATCGCCTCAATGATCTCTTCGGCAAAGAAGGTCGCCATCCCGGCATCGAGGGCAGGCCCCAGATAAGGAAGATTCACCTTTTCTTTAACAAGGGGGGGTAATAGGGCCCGGCATTTGTCCAAAACAGGCTTCATGTCACCCAGTTTTTGAACAGGAACACCCAGAATGGCATAGATCACCGGGAGATAGTAAGCGGTATTGGGAAATCCCACATCCTGGTTCGGTTCCCATTTCTTAAGAGCTTCTTCATATTTTCGCTCAGCCTTTTCAACAATTTTATGCGCTCCTCTGATCGCTGCAGAGGCAATGATCTTTGACACGTTATGTTCCTCCTTTTCGTAGGTTAAATTTCAATATCCAAATTCCAAATCACAAACAAGCTCCAATGCCCAATCTCCAAATGACCAAAACTTGAATATTGGTCATTGATATTTTGGTCATTATTTGGTTATTGGTGCTTGGAAATTGGTCATTTCTATTCTTTAGGCAGCATCCAGTTCGCGGCGTTTGGCCATATCGAAGAGGACTCGTTCTCTTGATTTATCGATGCCCAGGGCCTTTCGTTTCTTATCGATATGCTCAATCATCAATTTAGCGGCCTTCATGGGGTCAGGCTCGAAGCCCCATTTCCCCTTGAAGCTATTCTCGAACCCTTCAAAGAGAAGCTTGGTGACCTCCTCGCTCCCTGTGGTCGGCCAGGTTGTGCCAAATACCGTAAAGACCCCTGAAGCCACAAAGTAATGGCCAATGGCGATGGCCTTTTCACTCATCCATTCCAAGGCCGCTCCAGCCGCTGGAAGGTCGCTAATGTCATCACCGAGCCCTCCATCCTTAACGGCAGCGGTTGCAGCCATGAGGATCCGGCTGTTATCTACACAGGCACCCATGTGAAGAACAGGAGGAATTCCAACCGTTCTTCCTACCGAGGCAAGACCGGCCCCTGCATAGATATCGGTCGCTTCCGGAGTAAGAAGGCCAGCCTTTCCACAGGTCATGGCACTGCAACCCGTGGTCAGAACGATCACATCGTTTTTGATCAATTCTTTGATCAGGGTGAGATTGGGATCGTCGTGGGTCACTCGGGCGTTATTGCAGCCCACCACGCCTGCAATCCCCCGAATCCGGCCGTTGATGATGTTGTCGTTCAACGGGCGATAGGAGGCCCGGAAAATTCCACCTAAAAGATAATTAATCGTTTCGTGACTGAATCCCACGATCTGATCCGTGGTCTCAGAAGGGATCTCCACATTCGGTTTTCGGTTTTTGAAGTTCTGGATTCCTTCCATTAGAATCTTCTTGGCGACGTTCGGAGCATTGTGTTCTTCAAACTGAATATGGGCGGCTCCTTCGATCTTGGCTTTGGCAGAGGTCGTAATGAGTTTCGTATGGTAGCATTTGGCAACCTGGGCCAGGGACTGCATCTCGCACTGGACATCGACCACCATTGCATCTGCGACACCGGTGACGATGGC
>DATIGG010000445.1:0-4401 GCA_035454825.1 Thermodesulfobacteriota bacterium
AAGGGCAGGCAGATCAAAGGAGCGTGTCCTTGCTTTCTTCTCTTGCTTGATCACTCAGATCCAAGACCGTAAATCACCTATCCCATCTTGCCTCAAAGGCACCTCCTTTTCAGGGTCCAAACAATTGGTGTATGAAGATCAAATCTTCACACTGCTCTCTTCGTCGGCAGGAGGTAGTTTTGGCAAGAAATCCGCGGGTTGAAATTCTTCGCCACCACCTCATTTGTTACTTCTGAAGTCGTGATTCCGGAATCTGGCTCCGCAATACATCATTTCCAATGGAAATCGGTGAAGCAGAATACCTCAAACTTAAAAATATTTCTGTAGTCCGATGGGGAGTCAGACCGGACGGTCTTGTCATACTCGCCTCATGAGAAGTTATTATGATATAATGAAAATTATTTCAAAAGGTATGGTGAGAACTCCGAGAAGAGAGGTGCTTATTATGAAGAGGATGGTGATCCTTTTGGTTTTGGGTTTCTTGTTTGTGGCATGCTGGCCCTTTTTCCCGCAAGGCGTTCATGAGATTGATGTGACGGGACTGCCTTTTGAAGGATCTCCAGACGCTTCCGTCACCGTTGCCGTCTTCAGTGATTATCAGTGACCCCACTGCAGGGAGCTTGAGCCTCTCCTCCCGCAGGTGCTGGAGAAATATCCAAAAGATGTAAAACTTGTTATTAAACATTTTCCGATCTTCAACTTTGCAAGAAAAGCAGCCACCGCCGCTCTGGCTGCGGGGAAACAGGGGAAGTTCTGGGAGATGCATGAAAAACTTTTCGTCAACCAGAAGGAGCTCAGCGACGCTAAAGTGGAGGCCATTGCCCGAGAGATAGGCCTAAACATGGAACAGTTTAACCAGGATTTAAAAGACCCGGAGATCAGATCTTTGATTGACAGGGATTTCGACAATGGCCGTCAGTTAAATATTCGAGGAGTACCCACCATTTTTGTGAACGGAAAGGTGCTCTCTCAGCAAAGCCTTAGTGGGTTCCAGCAGGCCATTGAAGCGGAATTGAAGAAAAAGAAATAGAAAGTAATCTCAACAACTTTCCAAATTCACGTAACAATGATGGTCGAACTGCCCAAAGATGAATCTTTGGAAGTTTGGACTTTTTGTTTGGAAGGTCTCGGTCTCCGCTCGCCCACTCCTTTCTTGGACAGTTTGAGGGACGTCCATAAATAAGGCAAATCCAAGCAGGCAAAAAAGGTTCTGTTTTCAGCAAAGGAATAGGTTTGTTTTTTTTCACGACCTCCTTGAAGGGGTACTTGAAATCTCCCTCCTCGTATCCTTTCTTGGTGATGACTTCTTTGACAGCCATGCCCCATTTTTCGGAGGTCCGAGCATAGCCCAGAATAAACGCCCCTTGAGCGTCTCCTTCAAAAGGTTTCTGTTTGAAGATCATACGTGTCTTTTCCCATCTCTCTTTTCGGGAGTGAAATTTGGCAAGCTGTCTGGCCATTGGGCAATGGGGAATTTTTCAACTTCATCTCGTGTGTTACTTCTTTTCATTTCCCAAAAGCCTGAAAGGGTGTATAATACAGATGAAAATCAGCAATGTATTATATTGAGGTTTCTCCTTATTATTCATTCGTAAATTAACTCGATTCCCCGAAGCCAGGAAGAGGCTGATAAGAAATTGGATCAATTGAAAATGTTTGAGTAAGTGTTACCTTCAGGTGGCTCATGGTTTTCAATCCGCTTGGAGCGGTTCACGGTTTTGTTCAAGCCCGCGGCAAAGCCGGGGGATAAGTGACTTGTTCCGGCTGCATCCTTTTTTTGTAAGCTGTATTTTGCATTTCTAGCAGCAATCCCAAATGTCTAACGATCTCCAATCCTGTAAAGCAGTGGGTGGAGGAAGGATTTGGAAGCATGCGGAAGGTATTGTTCTTGATTTTGATGATATCGGTCCTGGACGGGTGCTCGATTGTTCCGCTTAACTACCCGCGCACTTCCACCACAGCATACCCTCAGCCCGAAGAGACCCGCATATGGAGGGTGATCCAGCCGCAGCTTGACCACCACCCGGGGGACTCCGGCTTTTACCTCCTTCCTTCCGGGATCGACGCGCTTGTCGCACGGATACTGCTGATCGATGGCGCAGAGCGTACACTGGACCTGCAGTACTACATCTTTCATGGCGACATCACACCTAAACTCGTTGTGGACCGTATGTTGTCCGCGGCCGACCGGGGCGTGAGAATCCGACTCCTTATCGATGATTGGAATATACGGGGCAAGGACAATATTTTAGCGATGATTGATGCCCATCCCAACATCGAAGTGCGAGTCTTTAACCCAATCGCAAGTTCTCGATCCTCATTTCTCTCACGCCCTCTTCACTACGTGTTCGGGGCAGAAAGGATCAAGAACCGGATGCATAACAAGGCATTCGTTGTCGACAACACCGTCGCGATCGTGGGGGGTCGAAATATTGGCGACGAGTACTTCCAGGCTCAGCACGACGTCAATTTCGCGGATCTTGACCTTATGGCCATGGGACCGATTGCAAAAGAGGTGTCTGCCGGATTCGACGAGTACTGGAACCACGAGCTCGCGATTCCCATCCGAGCCTTTGTGCTGCAATATCCTGCCGAAGAGGATGTCCAGAAGGCTCGGCTCAACCTCGAACAGCACAGAAACGCTATGAAGGCTACGGAATACGCAAAGAAACTAAGAGAGTCCGACCTGCTGAAGCGTCTTGAGGCCGGACGTCTTTCCGTAGTTTGGGGGCCGGGTGAAGTGCTCTATGATCGGCCCAGCAGGGTCAAGGCCTCGGAACCCCCCGGGCCATCGAACAGCATGGGACCGAGGCTACGGGAAATCGTCGAGAAGGCACAGAGCGAGGCGCTCCTGATCTCGCCCTATTTTGTCCCAAGGGAGGCAGGCGTAGAAATGTTCGCAAAGATGCGGGACCGTGGCGTGGCGGTGAAAATCCTGACTAATTCCCTCGCCTCCAACGACGTACCGATTGCACACGGAGGGTATGCGCGGTATCGGAAGGACTTACTGAGGCTGGGGGTGGGCCTATTCGAGCTAAGACCAGAGCCAGGGCAGAGGGGGAAAAAGGATCACATGCAGATGGGAGGCTCTTCCGGGGCAGCCCTGCATGCAAAAACATTCATCCTGGATCGCAAGGTGCTCTTTGTAGGCACGTTGAACCTCGACCCCCGTTCGATTTGGCTCGATACTCAGAATGGCATCGTCGTACGAAGCGAAACGCTGGCTGAAGAGGCGGCACGTCTCTTTGCAGAGAATACATCCATGCATCGTGCCTTCAGGGTCAAGTTTGGGACGAGCTCAACAGAGGTAAACGGTTCACCCTCTGCGAGTACTGGGCTCGAATGGGTCACGGAGGAAAACGGAAAGGAGGTGCGCTATTTCCACGATCCCAAGACCGGTTTGTGGCGCCGTATGTCTTTAAAGTTTCTTTCCCTGTTCGTACCCGAAAAGATGCTGTGACTTTGACATACCGAAGGTGGCGTTGCGGTTTTAAAAGGACATCCCGGGGGTTTGAATATCTGCGATAAAGGTTGCGTTTTAAAAGCCCCAAAAAGCAAAGGTTTGAAGAACATATTTAGAATAAATTCCTTGAAGAATTGGGTGGACCGGGATGAAAAACCTTTTGCGGGATGAGACCCAGCGACTCCGGTCGGAGGAGAGTCCGCTCCCGGTGAAGACGTGATTGCAGATACTTGACCCTAAAGAGGAATCGAAGAGGAGGGAAATCAAGTCAAGTTTGGGAAGTAGCTCTATGAAACATCAATTCCGGTGCTGATGTCACCTACAAATCCCGGTCTGGAACGATTCCAGGATTCAACGATTATGGGTGGAAGAAATCAAGAAATCGTATGTGCCGTCTCTGGCTTTGTGTACACACTCCCTTGAAAAAAGTACACCTCTCATGCTTGGCGTCTGCCGTCGGACGCTCACAAATCCCAAGTTGCATCGGTCGCCACCCAGCCACCGTCCACACCTCCTGGCAGCATCTGCCCGACGTCCTCGCCGACTTCCGCGTCGAGGAGCACGTGCAACTTGGCATTCATTGCCTCAAGAAGGTCTTCGGACTTCTTTCGATCGATCGCCAGGTTGTTGATCTCATGCGGGTCAGCCTCCAGGTCGAATAATTCGACGTCGTTCAGCTTGTAGAGCGCATCCAGCGACGCCGGTCGGTTGTGTTGCTTGGGCGAGAAGTAACGCGTGAACTGGTAACGACCATCGAATACGCTGCGGATCGCGCCTCGCTTCGTCAAGTCGGGCCGCATCGCACCGGCTTTTACGGCTTCTTTGAGCTTGGCCTTCCCATCGGGCTGCTGAAGGACGGCGACGACCCTTTCGAGAAAGTCGCCGTCGATATAAGCGAACATATTGTAACAGTACAGCATCCCGTCTCGAATCGCTGC
>DATIGG010000446.1:0-6196 GCA_035454825.1 Thermodesulfobacteriota bacterium
GTCCTGCTTGCCAAGCTACGCGATATCCGGGTGACGAGGAACTGGATATCGTGGACACGAAGCGGTCCCCGGGGGTGCGGCGAATGATGGCCCGAGCGGGAAGCCAATCGACCTTCAAAGAGAGTCGTGAAGACCTAAAGATCTACGCGGGGCTGGAAGTAAGTGCCAAGGGTATCGAACGGGTAGCCGAAGGGATTGGCCAAGCGATGGAAGTTTGGTCGAATCGGCAAGAAGAAGAGAGCTTACGAGATGAACCGGTACGATCGGAGAAGACTATCCCCCTTCTGTATCTCAGTTACGATGGGACGGGGGTTCCGATGACGGAAGAGGAACTCCGGGGACGTCCAGGCAAGCAGGCCGATGGATCGTCAAAAACTCGTGAAGCAAAACTGGGCTGTGTCTTTACCCAGACGAGCACGGATGCCAAAGGGTTCCCCGTGCGAGATCCTGATTCGACCAGCTTCGTGGGAGCGATTGAGTCCGCAGAGAACTTCGGCTGGCGAATCTATGGAGAAGCGGTGCGTCGGGGTCTACCCAAGGCGCAACGGGTGATCGTTTTGGTAGATGGGGCGAAGTGGATCAAGAACTTGGCACAAATGCACTTCTCAGAGGCGACGTTCATCATTGATCTCTACCATGCTCGGCAACACGTCTCAGAGTTATGTAAAATTCTCTTTGCCAGGAATGAGAAAAAGATTGGACAACAACGCATTTGCTGGTGGACGGATCTCGACGAGGGAACGGTAGAGAAGATCATCCGCCAGGCTCAACAATTCCTGCCTCACGGGGCTGAAGCCAAGAAGAAAGCGAAAACGGGAATCCATTTCTTGGAGCAGAACAAAGAGCATATGCGCTATGCAGCATTCCGGGCCCAAGGCTTATTTGTCGGTTCCGGCGTCGTCGAGGCTGGATGCAAAACTCTTATCGGCCAGCGATTGAAACAGTCTGGGATGGAATGGTCTCTCCGGGGGGCCAACGCCATTATCTCCCTCCGATGTATGATCAAGTCCGGTCGCTTCGAAGACTACTGGGAGTCACGTGCCCTATGATTTACCCCACTTTTATGTCGCAGGCCCTTAGTTCTCTGTCCGAGCCTTGGGATAGAATGCTACTTTCTTTCGATATACCTCAACTCCAGTTATGCACATGGTAAGCCAGAAAAGCCCACCTGCAAAGCCGGCAATGACATCACTGAGATAATGTACCTGAAGATAGATTCTGCTCAAACCTATTAAAACGATAACAAATCCAGCAAGGGTTGCCATGAATACGCTCGGTCTCCAGGACCTCAGGTCACGGACACTCAAGTAAGTGATCATTCCATAAAAGATTACAGACATCACCGAATGGCCACTTGGAAAGCTCCATCCTTCTGCATTGATAAGGGAAGTCGCAGAAATAGGTCTCACCCTGTGAATAACCATCTTCAGTATGAGACAGAGAAGGTTTCCCCCGAGTATTGCTGCAACATAACACAGAAGTTGATCCTTTCTTTTCTTGACCATCAAGTAGATAATTATGAGAATACTTCCTATCGTTATCACTTCCCACCCTCCGAACTGTGTCACTATGGTCATCACATGAGTTGCTAAAGGGGCCCTGAGATAGAGAATCTGGTTTACCATCCATTGATCAACCCTTATGAAGGGATCGTGTGTAAGGATATCTTCAGTAATTCCAGCGAGGATCCAGATGAAAACCGCACTCATTGCAAGACCTACGGTGAGGTGAAGCCCCAGGTAACCTGTCGGAGAAAGTCTATCCCTAATAAAAGCAACTAATTGGGGATGCCGGCCTATCAATCCCCTGATACGGAAATTTAACTGTAAAGCAAGTGAGCTCTCTCTAAACCATTCCAAAAGCTCTTCGCGCCTCTTAACCAAGGTTCTATAAAGGTGAGCGAATCCGATAGCTACCAAGAGCAGAAAAAGTGCAAATAGACCTGTTCTCCCCGCCCACCTTTCTATTAACTGCCAGCTCTGCCCAAAGAAGAACCCCAATAGGATAAAACATACTGACCAGAGTATTCCGCCCGCCGCATTGTAGATGAGAAATCTACCGTAAGGCATACGCGACATGCCAGCAGCAAAAGGTGCCATCGCACGAAGAAAACCCACAAACCTGCCGAAGAAGATTGTCTTGCCGCCCTGTTGCTGAAAATAGGACTCGACTTTTTGGAGATGTTTTTCTTTAAGAAAGAGCAGCCTCTTATGTCTCTTGAAATAACCTCTGCCAATTGCCTTGCCGAGGCTATATCCCACACTATCGCCAAGAACGGCGCCTAGGCTAATGACCCAAAGGCAGTCTCCAATGTCAAGGTATCCTTGCGATGCCAGAAAACCGGAAAGGACAACGATACTTTCCCCGGGCACAAGCAGTCCCATGAAGGCTGAGCTTTCAAGGAAAGCCGCTAGAAATATTAAGAGATAGCCCCATTGACCAAGAGATTCAATCAGGTTGAGGAATCTTTCAATCATAGGCGTCTCAGGTCACTGTAAGTTAACTTTGTACCGAGGAATCGACTTTAACATTGTTTCCGCCGGACGATAGCATCCTAATCTACATTAGATTCTATGGCTCCCTGGTTCGACACAACTACTTTGTTGATTTGAAAGCAATACTCATTCTACGATCACACTATAGTCTACTTTTTCCCACCTGGTTTCTTCCAGCCAATAGAAAGTGAAATGGACCATAGTCCCTGCTGGCAATCTGTCAGTGGGCAGGTCTGCTACAAAAATCCCAAGATGTGTATCCCTTGCCTCGATGTCCTGGAAGGTGCTCCAACCGTCGCTGCTCCAATGAACCGTAGCAGGTGAGAATAACTCCAGACGTAAGATCTTCCCAATCGGTATCGAGCGACATCGATCACCGAAGTTCCAGATTGCGTGGGGAGAAGCTGTCTTTTTGACAACATAGCGTTCTACCGTCTGCCGAGGCATGTCAAAAACATAGCCCTCGTGGAGTGAACGACAAAGCTTCACATATTCGGCATGTGCCCAGACAAGGGGCATGGCTGATCCCGAATGCTTTCCCAAAAAGAGTCGCCGTTCCGGAATGTCCGTGGAGTCCCAGACCTGCTCTGGAATCATCCCACCGTCGTTGGCGAAGGCTTCAAAGGTTTTAAGCAGTTTTTCCGCAACGTCACACCGGCCTGCAGCCAATTCATAATGAGCCCTTTCACCGGTGAGCAATGGCCAGGCCCGGCCCACACCGGCCCCATCGAAGGGGGCGCCGTCGCTGTGTTCGCCATAACCGTCATCGTTGTAACGATGCCAGGCTGGACCGTAAGGGGTTTCTACCTTGAGGAGGGCATCAATGACCTTCACGGTATTGACGATCCGGGGATCATCGGGAGCACGCAAGCCAAAACGAACTAATGCCAAAGCATCCGGGCTAATAATATGCCTGGCAGGGAGAACATTCTTGTCAAGGGGACGATTCTTGATCGGCACGAAGCCATATAAGGGAGAGGGTGCATCGGATATTTCGGGCGGAGCGATGCGGACGTAGTAACCCTCTACCCCCACCTGTTTGGCAAGATCTGTGTCAGTGACGTAAGTCCACCGTTCAACATTTGCATTCCACGCATCTGCCTTTTCCCGGAGATAGGTTGCTGCCACCGATTCGCCATTCAGATCAGCTAAATCTGCAGCAGCAAGGAGTGCTGCAATTTCCACCGAAAGCGTAAATGGCGAATAACCCGGGTCCTCTTCCCATCGGTCCTGTGGAGTCACGGGACCATTTTTGACAAGGTAGCTGGCTGCTCGGTGAACCATTCGCCAGAGACGTTTCAGGTCTTTGGATTCTAAGACTCCGTAACGATGAGCAAGATTCACAAGTAGAATGGGAAAAGCAGTCTCATCCATCTGGATTCCTCCCCAATAAGGGGAGCCGTCTAACCACATATTCTGAGGCCAGTGGCCGTCGGCCTCCTGGGTGGTTTCCAGGTGATAAAGCATCCTGTAAACATCTTCTTTTCCCCCAGCGGCGAGTAAACCTCCGGCTGCTTCCACTAGATCCCGCGGCCAGACGAGGTGGTAACCGCCCAAGTCGTCATCGCTTTTGGAAAAACCCCAAGGAATTGAAAGGCTTGCAATAAGGCCACCCGGAAAATACTTGGACTCGTGGACCCTCAGGACAGCGCAACTGATTTGGTAAAACTCTCTCTTTCTCTGTGTCTGGAGAGGAAACAACGTTTTCTGGCAAGACTGCCAGCCGTCAATGTACTCCTCTCTGAGAACTTCAAAACCATCTAAAAGACTCGCAAGAGCTCGATGTCCGGCTTCCTCACCCTTTCTACCGAATCCCAAAGCCAGGACAAAAATCCCCTCTGTTTCCTTTAGATCTACCTCTCCAATCAAGGCCACGTTGCCATTCTCCGCACGATCATAAGCCCAGGTCATCCGCTTATTCCTTGCCAAATCCTGCCAGCCATCAGAGAAGCCCACAAACCCTACGGATCTTTTTAGCCATGGTGCTGAACATCCTAAAGCGAGGTTGTTTCCTTCACGCTCGGCGAAGAGCATAGGCACCCCTTTATAATCACCGATCCAAGCTGTATTCCCGGTCCCTCGGTTTCCGAGATGGGGGGCAAGAAGGACATAGATATGATAATCGTCGAGTTTCCCTTTTAGGGGTACAAACCGGGTGTACTGAAGGACGACATCCCGTCTCGGGTCGGACACAATCTCCTTCTCAATACGGTACGTACCCTGCTTGCAGGTATTGGTTAAAAGATAGGCAGGAATACCTTGCTTCAAACATTCTACCTTGTGGTGGGTATGCCGTTTCTCTTCTGAGAAGAAGTCAGCCCCATCGGTGACGATTAACCCCATATCCCTCGTGCAGGCCTGGTCAACCCGGGGATAGTAAATCTCATTGAAGATCCCGTGACTAAGGGTAAACCACACATGACTTGCAGGACTGATGGCAGTCCCTATCCCGGTCTTCGCGCTGGAGGTCCAACGCGGGGGAATGCCGGGCCAACCTGGGGCATATTGAATAACCATTGTTGAGCCTCCTTCTTTGATGAACTACACTGGTTTTTCCCACTCCAAAACCGTTTTAGTCTCGTCTGCCGAACGGGGGCGAAAGCGCCTTTGCAAACTCTGAGTAATGAAATCGATGCGTGATGAGTTGGCCACTTGCGTCTCCCCACATCTATGCGTCTCCAAGTAACAATAACCCCTATGAGAGTTCAGTCCTTTCTCAAGGAGCGCGGTCCCCCCGTCCTTGCCCTGATAGGTCGGCTTAACCCCCAGCATCCACAGGAAATTCTGTTTTGCGTATTTCTTCCGCAGCCGGTCGAGATAATTCGGGTAATTGAGGACTCTCTTTGATGACCAGAATCCCAGCCTGGAGGGAGCAGCCCACATTCCCAATCGAATCTGTGTGGCCATAAGCATCACGGCCCGTTCTGCCGGAAGCCAAATGGCGACTCCGGCTACCGTCCCCGAAGTTCTTCCTGCTGCCGTGTACACCCGACCATGCTGAACCCCGTAACGGAGAATCAAATTGAACAGCCAAGGCAGCCCTCTCTCCCTTTTTTAAAGTCTCAGGAAAAATATATACCACAAGAATCGAAGGCCCTGGATACCAGAGAGAAAAACCCCCTGCACCTCAAGACGAACGCCCGGAGGTGAAGAACGCTGCCCGTAAGCGCTTGTTCCGGTAGCCAATTTAAGAGGACGACGACTAAACGGAAGGTCAGGGTTCAGGGCAACAAGAACCCTCCTCCGGGTCAACTTTGCCGCTACAAGTCAACAAAAATAGGATATGGTGTGATTTGAAGATTGCGGGGTAAAAGTGAGCATTCCATCCCTCACCTCTGTGGGTCTGATAGTGGTTTACTTGCCTCTACCTGGTGTTTCATCTCTCCAGAATCTCGATTTCTTTCCTTAAATTTTTCTCTCTAAATGAGGCCTTGATACTCCTGGGAATCCAGAGAAAGAGAATGGTAAGCATCCCTGAACCGACAGATATTAAGATCGTATAGATCAAGGAAGTCTCAAAATTCCAAAAGAGAAATTTCATCACCACGGCTGGAGCAGTCGAATTTTGAATCGTAAAAATAGCCACACCGACGAGAACCAGAAAAGCCAGCCACAAAAAAAACTGCATAGATTGCACCTCCCTTCTAAAACAAAGATACCAAGTCTAATCGAACAAATCAACAAGAATTATCGATTACACG
>DATIGG010000447.1:0-3414 GCA_035454825.1 Thermodesulfobacteriota bacterium
GAGCCAGTTGCCTTTTACCTCTTCCCCGGGGTCCTTAAGGCTCAGGATCTTGTTAGGGAGAAAGGCAAGATAAATCTCCCTCAGCAAGGAGTGTGTGCAGGAGTCATTTCTCGAACCGACAATCCCGATCTCCTCCGGACCGGTTAAGAAGGAAAAAGCGGAGAGCATGTAGCTAAATCCCGAAGGATGCTCAGAAAGAAAATTATAAAAGAGGTGAAGGGTCTTCTCAGCCTTCTGCTTCAAAGAATCTTCTCCGGTGAGATAGCCGAGTTTTATCAGATTAACGACTGCTACAGAATTGGAAGATGGGGTCGCATTATCATAAGGGCTCTTGGACCGGGCAATCAGCGATTCATTCTCCTTTCCTGAAAAGAAAAATCCTCCCTTGGCCTCATCCCAGAATTGCTCAATCATTCTCTTGTTGAGATCATTGGCTTCGTCGAGCCAGCCCATCTCAAAAGTAGCTTCGTACAGATCGAGGAGGGCCTGGATGAAAAACGCATAATCCTCTGAATACCCCTTACCCTGACATCTTCCTCGATTAAAGACTCTCATCAGGGTGCCATCTTTTTTCATCTCCCGGAGGATGAAATGGGCTGCCTCTTTTGCCGCGTGAAGATACGTTTCATCTCCGGTCACCTTAAATCCATCCACCAGACTGGAAATCATCAGACCATTCCAGGAGGTCAGGATTTTCTCATCCCGGTTTGGCTTTACCCTCTTTTCTCTCGAGGCCAGGAGCTTCTCCCGTCCCTTCTCCAATAGCGTTTTTAAGGCCGGAATGGGAATCCCATACAGCTCAGAGACCTTTTTGAGCGTGGAGGCGATCGTGAGAACGCTTTTCCCTTCTTCAAAATTTCCATGAGGGGTTACTCCATAATAGGCAGTGAAGGCAGTGCCTTCCTCCTTGCCCAATATTTCTTCGATCTCATCGCGGGTCCAGACATAGAACGCTCCTTCCTTGCCTTCGCTGTCTGCATCCTGCGTTGAGTAAAAACCTCCTCCCGGGGATTTCATCTCCCGGAGGACGTAATTCAGGATTTCTTCACCCACGGTACGGTACCGTTCTTTTCGGGTTGCCTGATAGGCTTCAAAATAGGTCCGGGAAAGAAGCGCATTGTCATAGAGCATCTTCTCAAAGTGAGGGATGAGCCATCGATCGTCTACCGAATAACGATGAAACCCTCCACCCAGATGGTCATAGATTCCTCCATTGGCCATCTTCTCCAAGGTAATCTCCACCATCTCCAGTGCCTTCTTGGTACCCGTCCGTTTCCAGAAACGGAGAAGGAAGGAAAGAGCCATGCTGCCTGGAAATTTAGGAGCACCGCCAAACCCCCCAAAGGAGGGGTCAAACTGCCGGTCCAGAGTTTCGAAAGCATTCGACAGGATTTTCTCATCCATCGACTCTCTCGAGGGAACAATTTCAACGATTTGATGGAGGGCATCCTTCATCTGAGCCGCCACTTTACCCACCTCCTCCCGATGCGTCCGGTAATACTCGGAGATGGTAACCAATACTTTTGGAAATCCCGGCATTCCTCCCCGGTCTTCAGGCGGGAAATAAGTCCCTGCATGAAAGGGAACGAGAGAAGAAGTTAAAAAAACGGTCATCGGCCAGCCGCCGCTCCCGGTCATCACCTGAACTGCATTCATATAGACTTCGTCAAGATCCGGGCGCTCTTCCCGATCAACCTTGATATTGATAAACCGCTCGTTCATGATCTTAGCGATGGCCTCGTTTTCGAAGGATTCCTTTTCCATCACATGACACCAGTGGCAGGAAGAATAACCGATGCTGAGAAGGATAGGCTTATCCTCCTTTTTTGCCCGGCTTATTGCTTCCTCTCCCCATGGATACCAGTCCACAGGATTGTGCGCATGCTGCAAGAGATAGGGACTGGTCTCATGAAACAAACGGTTGGTATGACGTTGCTCTTTTTCCAATGCAACCCTCCTTGAACCCTCCTCGATGAAGACCTCTTAATAATATGGCCATTGTATCGTTTAAGTTCAATGTGGAAATACCCTTGCGAATGATAGAAGGGAGGAAACGAAAGATTGGAAATTGACTTGAAATCGTTGGGGGTTTGAGGATGGGTTTCTATTTTCCTATTGCTTCCTTCCTGTGTACTCCAGGATGTGAAGGCCAGTGCCGGCGCGATCGGTGATATAAATCAGGCCCCGCCGATCGAGATCCACGTCGTTTGTCTGGATCACCTTCTTGAGGCGTGGCCTGGTTTTCTCTGTCGTGTCTGGTATAAAGTATCCAGCCTCTTTAGGTTTAAACGGATCCGAGATATCGACGATTCGTAAGCCTACATTAAAATAGGCAATATAGAGAAGTGCCCCTCCGATGATCTCTCCATCCTTCGTCTCTGCAAACTGGTGGGGACCGAAACGGCCTCCTTTTTCACAGAAATCTCCATCCGGAACCCTGAAGGTGGCAACCGGAATGGGATTTGTCTCTTCCGTGGCATCGATCATATAAACCTGCTTTCGAACCTCCTGACATCCTGAACCCATTGCCTCCTCTGAAACGACAAGGAAATTCCTTATATCACCGTAACCTCTGGTAAAGTTAGGGGGTCTTAGCCCGGAAAAGGGTACCGTGGTATGGGTCCCAGAAAAGGGTGGAGAGAAATCTAAATGAGCGATCATCTTCGGTTTGGATTGATCGGTGATGTCCAATACCACCACATCCCCACCTCCAAGATAGGACAGGTAAGCCCTATTGCCTGAGATGACAGGATGGTGGAGACTGACTCCAGGACCTCCCTCTCCTGGATGTTGTCCGGGAAGCCCCCAGTGGGTGATAAATTTTGGTTGATATGGGTTCCTCAGATCATAGATAATGAGGTGTTGCCCCCTCCATCCTGGCCTTATTCCAGAAAGGTAAGCATAACCGGTTTTGGCATCCCACCAGCTCTTATGGGCTGCGTTCAGCCGGCCAATGGTTGAGACGAGTTTTGGATTGAATCGGTTAGTGATCTCCCAAATTTCAAAACCAGTAAATTCGCTCGATTCTTGGTTTCGAAGCAAGTAATCCTTCCCATCGAAATATTTTTCAACCACCTGGACCGCCCGGCTCTCCGCTCCCTGATAACCCGGGAGGTGCTTGATGATTTTAGGTCGACCCGGGTCAGAGATATCGAGGATTGTTGTCCCATTCGATTCAACCTTTCCAGTCAAAGGATTGTATTCCTCTCCGCGGTGATGACCCACGTAGGCATAATCACTCTTCAAGACGACTTGAAGGGCTTCTCTGCCCTGCAAGTCGCTGTGGCCCAAGAGTTGAACATTGAGTGCCTCAGCAGGGAAGACCTCCCTTGACATCAGAAGCGGACTTAAAAAAACCATCAGGCATAGAATAAGAAATGATATGATTTTCATTGGTGAAAAGTCATTTATTCT
>DATIGG010000448.1:0-3574 GCA_035454825.1 Thermodesulfobacteriota bacterium
CATTCCCAATGACGTCGTCGGACATAGAGAAAATCCACGAAGCCAGTCTATCGGTTCTTGGGCGCATCGGAGTGGCTTTTCATTCTCCAATGGCTTTAGAGATCTTCAGGAGACACGGCTTTAAGACTGAGGAGAAGGTCGTCCGTTTCTCGACCAAGGAGGTGGAAAACGCTCTCGGGAGCGCACCCTCTCAGTTTACTCTTTTTGCCCGTAATCCGGAGAAGAATTTGAGCATTGGCGGTGGAGACACTGCTTTCGCACCAGGTTACGGTGCGCCTGACTTGATAACCGACCGACTGACGCGCAGAAGGGCCACGCTGGCGGACTACGTCAATTTCTGCAGGCTCGCCCATACGTCGGATATCGTCAACGTTACGGGTTTCTTGAGCGTGGACCCGTCGGATCTTCCTCCTCAAAATTATCACCTGGATATGCTCTACAATAACCTGATCCTGAGCGATCAACCCTTCATCGGAAGCCCCCTGTCAGGCCAGACTGCTCAGGATGCTGTAAACATGGCTGGTATTGCCTTTGGCCGAAGGGACCTTCCGGTAATGGCGTCGATCATCAACTCCCTTCAGCCGCTACAGTTTTCTGCCGAAATGACCGAATCGATGATCGTCTTCGCCCGGCACAATCAACCCATCATTGTGATGGGGGGAGGTATGATGGGTGCCACAGCCCCTTTAAGGCTTTCCGGACTTCTATGCATACAAAACGCAGTGGTCCTCGCAGGCATCACGCTGGCCCAGCTCGTCCGTCCCGGGTGTCCGGTAATCTACGGGGTAGGCGGCTCACCGATGGATATGCAAACCGGCGCCTATTATACTGGCGGCCCAGAACTCTCGCGGGCCATCCGGATCGGAGTGGCTATAGCCAAGCACTACAACCTCCCTTGCCGGGGCGGTGGAGCACTGACCGATTCTCACCAGATGGACTTTCAGGCCGGCGCCCAGTCTGCCTTTTGCATCGGACAAACTCTGGCAGGACATCTCGATTTCATCATCCATAGTTGCGGGATGCTGAGTAGCTATATGGCGATGAGCTACGAAAAATTTATTGCTGATGAAGATCTATGGCGACACGCCTTGTATCTCGAAAAGCCTCTGGACCTGACCGATCTGGACCAGGAGGTCGAGGCCATCCGGGAGGCAGGCGTAGGAGGTCAATTTATGACACAGGAACGGACCGTGAAATTCTGCCGCACCGAACTTTTCAGATCGCCTCTAATGAACCGCCTCCCTTTTGAGAAGTGGGAGACTGTTAAGAACAGGACCCTGATGGAGAAAGCGTCATCTCTGGTACGGGAGAGGCTTGAGTGCTATCAACCGCCCCCGATCGAAAAAGATATCATGAAAGGCCTTTCGGACTATGTCCGGGCGAGGAAGAAGGAGATCAATCAATCCAGTCAAAGAGTCTAAGAGGATAGATCGAAGAAATATTCCTGCCCATGCCATCAAGCGTTTAAAATGGAACCCTGTCCAGAGGTAGAGATAAGAAAACTGCAGCATACGGACGAGGCTGAAATATGCGCCCGAATGATGGTTAATTCAGAACCCTGGGTAACCTTAGGCCAAGATTACATCGCATGGCTGGAAATAGTGACCGACCCCTCAAGGGAAGTATATCTGGCATTCGTGGACCACAAAATTACAGGTTTTATTATTCTCCATCTTCAAGGAATTTTTAACGGCTATATTCAGTCGGTTTGTGTTGCACCGAAATGGAGGAACAAAGGCATTGGAAGCCGGTTGATGACTTTTGCTGAAAGGAGGATTTTGAGCGAAACGCGCAATGTCTTCATATGTGTTTCAACCTTCAATCAGGATGCCCGGAGACTCTATGAACGACTCGGTTATGAAATCATCGGCGAACCGGAGGATTCTGAAATTTTACTGCGAAAGACAATAACTTTGAAACAGGAAGATCACCAGAATCTTTCTGATGGAGAAGACCATGGATCATAAGGGGGCAATGAGGCAGGCAGTTAAATGCCCTTCGTTGTTTTTTGCATTGATTTTTGTTGACTTCTCAATAGGATATATTATGATGCGTTCCAGCACGGAGATCGTGCTGAGAAAGGTTATACAGTGAGGTGAGAATGAGAGAGACGATCAAGACGCGAAGGATCCGCCTTGAAGATATTCCTCGTATCGTTTCGATCCATGAGTCCATCAGAAAGAAAAGGGTATCGGAGGAATGGCTGGAAGCAACGGGGAAACGCGCCCTGAGAGGGCAGAGGATAGGTTTTGTGGCGATAAAGAATCGCCAGGTCGTGGGATTTATTTTCGGGGAAATTAAGGGGGAAGGTTTTGGCCTGGAACAGAGTGGTTGGATAGAATTTGTGGGGGTTGAACCGAGTCATATGGGCATCGGTATCGGCCAGGCCATGGTGAGCAGACTACTCGATTTTTTCAGAAAAAAGAAAATCCGGGACGTCTACACAGCAGTGCAATGGGATAGTGTCGACATGCTCTCTTTCTTCAAATCGCTTGGATTCGATCGCTCGCCATTCATTAACCTCAAAAAACGCTTGGATTAAGTTCATATTCAGAGAAGATTTGCGTATTCTTGACTACAGTCTCAAAAGGTCTTTGACCCTGTAAAGGAAGGGTTTCTTGAGAAGAACTTTGAGGTAGAGGTCCCCCCGTTCTCCTCCGTTTTTTCCTTCTTCACCCATTCCCTTAAGCCTTATCTTTTGGCCTTCCCGGATGCCGGGACGGATCGTGATGAGGAGTTCTTTTGACTTCCTCTCTTGAAAATACTTGAACTTTCCCCCTTCCTTGGCCAGGGAATGATCAAGAAGGATCGTTTCAGACAAATCCCTGCCCCTCTTTGCTTCTTCTAACCCCAGCAACTTTTTCAGGAGGTAATGGGCCAATTTGCCCATGATCCCTGGGTGGGATACAGGAATGGTCTTGGCTTCGGGCTGGACCTCTCTTTTTTGCACCCTCCGAAAACCGGGTCCGTAAAATACAAATCCTCTTGCGAAAACTCCTGGTCTTCGAAATTCGAAGGTGCGATATCCCTGACCATACGATTCTTCGAAGACCTCTTCAAACCCCCTCAACCCGAACGCTCGGGACATTTCTTCAAAAATTTGATTGATATCCGAGCCCCTGAAGATATCCTGGTCAGAATAGTTCTGTCTGAATCGATCATAGGCAAAGGGACCATATTCCCTGCTCATAGCATCGTAGTTCTCCCTTTTCCTGGGATCGGAGATAACGGCATAGGCCTCATTGATCTCCTTCATCCGCTCAAGAGCTGCCGGATTTCCGCGATTCTTGTCAGGATGGAATTGGAAGGCGAGCTTCCGATAAGCCTCTTTGATCTGCTGCGGAGTGGCATTTCGATCCGCCCCTAAAGTCTGGTAATAATCTTCCCGGTATGTCACTTTTTTTATCCTTTATCCCTTTGGTTCAATTCTTTCCAACGCTCCTATCGATGACGATCCTGTGCAGTTCGTCATTCCGGGCTCGGCTGAGCCTGCCCCGCACTTGATATGGGGGAATCCATTGTTTTCCTGGATTCCCGCTTTCGCGGGAATGAGGTCGTCTGGCGTGATTAATGA
>DATIGG010000449.1:0-6027 GCA_035454825.1 Thermodesulfobacteriota bacterium
TGATTTTAGCCCGGACTTTTTTATCAGAGTGGGCAAAACGGTTTTCGTTGTCGAGATTAAAGACGATGGCGAGATTGATGACCCTTCACCGGAGAATCAAAAGAAATTCGCGTATGCCTTTGAACATTTCGACCGGTTGAATAAATGGTTAGAAAAAGAAGGCATCGAGGCGAATTACCAACTCAATTTCCTCACACCGAAGGACTTCAACAAGTTCTTCATCAAGCTGAGAAATGGTGACGCACAGGGTTTCCGCTCAGAGTTAGACATTGTGTTGGGTCGGCAAGGTGCAACAAATAGTAACGATATTTGACCATAATAAATAGGTAATTCGGAATCAGAGGACACGTTAAGATTACACCGGGCGCGAGAGGAGGAAAGCCTCGGATAGAAGCCGGAGGGGACGTTTTTCAAGAGAAGGCCGTGGTATGTGTGACGCTTTGGATTGTAGGAACGGATCTCAAATGACAAGGCACCCATAGACTCCTGGAGCACCAATGCCAGCCAATATTGCTCATCTTCTGATCTGCAATAAGTCAGTCAAGGCGCTTGAGGATGGAGGGAATTACGAGGAGTTCATCCAGGTCCTTGACTCCGATGAATGTAAACCTTACCTCAATCTTGGGTCCATCGGGCCGGACCTGTCCTATTACGGAAGCCAGTGGGAGGGGCTAAAAAACCTCCTCTTCGAGCAATCGGATAAACCCCTCGGGGTCGATGGGTGGTCCTATCTTCTCCACTCGAAAGAACCCAACCAGTTTCCGCTCACCCTGATCGAGCTGACCTGGAAGGATACCCGCTGGGAAGAGCTGGAATGGAAAGATGAGGATCCCTTTAAATTCGCCTTTGCCTGTGGGTTTCTATCGCACATGGCTGCCGATCAGATCATCCACCGTAAGGTCAATGACATCGCGGGGCCTTATTACCGAAAGGGAGAGAACAGGAAGGTCCACCGCGAATGTGAGGTCTACCAGGACATCGCCTTATTTCATGAGCTTTACCCGAATGAAGATTTCATGGACAAGTGCTTTCACCTCTGGGTCGATCTTGCCCCTGACAGTACCCATAATGCTCCGGATTGGTTCAGGTATTTCCTGCAACGGGCATTCGTAGAAAGTCACGGTGTCTATCCGGAGGAGAAGAAGATCGAGAACTGGGTAGACGGGCTCCTTCTGATTTTGAGAGGAGTGAAGCTGCTGGGACCCTATAAAACCGCCTATGAAGAGTTGAAGGACGAGGGACCGGGTTCGAAAAAATTCAAGAGATATTTTGGCGATTTTTACATGGACCTCTTTTTTCAGGCTGTCGAGCTGACGGGCATCTACTGGAAAATGGTTTTTGAACTTTACAACCCACCGGGGAATGTACTTCAGATCTCCGATCCAATGAGGAAACGGTTCAGGCGAGTGGTGCAGAATGCTGATCTTTCATCGCCTCTTCAAAAAGATGTCCTGGGAGACGCCAAGAAGGAATTCTACACAGGAGTTCCACCCAAATTGAGGGCTTTGGTTAAGACATCAAAGAAACGCCTAAATAAGAGAAAGATTCTAAAGATTAACCCCAAAGACGTTGGAAAGTTTGAAAAGTGAATCGAAGGTGGAGGGTAGGTCTTTGAATTTGTTCACTTTAGGGTGTTACGGAGGGTGGCGGGAACGCTGGTTTTGGAGGGGTGGGATGCCATGGAGCGGGGGACCTGAATTCTTTAAGCAGAAGCTTCAGAGGTGAGGAATATTTCATGAAACAGATTAGATTGTCATTGCACGCGAGAGAACAGATCTTTTTTAGGGGCACAACTGAGGAAGAAGTTATTGAAACCATCAGAACTTCTCATTGGCAACCCGCGGAATTAGGGCGTTTAGAATGTAAAAGGGATTTTCCCTACGAGAAAGAATGGAACAAAATGTATTACAATACAAGGCAGGTGAGACCCATTTTTGTAGAAGAAGAGAAGGAAATTGTTGTAATAACTGTTTACACTTATTTCTTTTGAAAGGAGGGGTAAAAGTGAGAATAACCTATGATTCAGAGGTTGACGCCCTGTATATTCGTTTCATAGAGGCTACTGTGACGACAAAGCATGTCGCTGAAGGAATAGCTGTTGATTATGACGCCGAAGGTCATATTGCGGGTGTTGAGATACTTGATGCAGTCAAACGTTTTGGGAGCAGGGATGTATTCAAAAAGGTCTCCATTGAAGATTTAGTATTACAGCCAAGGTAAATCTATGGGAAATGGGGGGCATTCCTTTTTTCCTAAATAGTCGAGGACACGATATGGACTCCAGCGACAATCCTGATTGTAAGCATTTCACAGATCCACTTGAAAAAACATCTTATGTGATGCTATATTTAGTGCTAAATAATATGTTTCAGGAGGTACGTTATGTCACGCATAAGCCCTTCGGAAGATATCCGCTCCGTTACGGATCTGAAGCGTAATACGCGAGAAATTCTTGACCATCTCCATGCCACGGGGCGACCGGTCATTCTAACGGTCAACGGCAGAGCCGATTCTGTGCTGCTGGATGTGCGCGTCTACGAAATGCATCTGCAGGCAGGGAATCTGGCAAAACTCCTTGCACCGGCTGATCGGGAATTGGAAACCGGCCGGACCCGTCCTGCCCGCGAGTTTCTGAAAGAGTTCAAGCGTGCCAAGAAAATTCAAGGTTGACATAACAGGGGCCGCGGAAGCGGATGTGGCCGAAATTTGGGAGTACATCGCCCAGGACAAACCTGCGTCGGCATCCGCCTTTGTCTTGCGCCTGGAAGAGCAGATCGGCACGCTGGAACGCTTTCCTAAACGCTGCCCGCCGGTGCCGGAAAACGAACTGCTCGGCACCGCCTATCGCCATCTGGTGCATGGTAATCATCGGACCATCTTCAAGATCGTCGGCTCCAGGGTGATCATCCTGCGGGTGTTGCATGGAGCCAGGTTGCTGGATACGGGGATGCTGGAGGGTGAGGCTCGGGATTAGTGGTGAGGAGTAGAAAGGTTACTTAATGTAATATCCGGAGACTCTCCATTGGCCGTCTTTATCGAGCATGGGGGTCACGGTCTCAATGGCAGATTTCTTTTTTTCAAACTGCGTTTCATACTGAATGACCACATACTCTCCATCCGGAGCACCGGGCAGAGATCTCGCATACTTTTTCGATTTAAGCTTTCTAACCACAACCTTGCCAAGGGGGGACCGGACCGCCTTTAAGGATGCTAACCACTGCTCTTTGGTTACAGCATTTCTGAAATATTCCGCTGCGTGATCCCAGCTCTCGGAATACTTCCCCTCGTCCACAAGCGACAGCCAGGCGCTGGAGGAAGTGAGGGCCGCTTTTTCAGCAGTCTGGTCAGCATAAAGAAAAGACGCAAATACGAGGCTACACAGAATGACGATTGACAAAATGGCGATCCTTCTGCTTTTCATTGGTTCTCCTCCATCCCGCGTGGCCTATGTAATCCAAGTAACCTAAGCCTCAACCTTGATCTCAGCCTTCTATACACAACGACGCAATAAAATTCGGCATGTGGCGTCATTCCTGCAAAAGCAGGAATCCAGGAATGCAAGATTGAAATTCAAGGACTGGATTCCGGGTCAAGCCCGGAATGACAATTAAGGAGAACAACTTCTTTTATATACACAAATATTTATGGCGCTCTATATATCTTGAGAGTTTTATCTCTTTTCTAAATATTTTTTGATGGCTTTGAATTGGCTTTTTCCGTCGAGTCCTGCCTCCTTCATCACCATATTGGCCTGTCCGCTTCCGAGGTAATGGCCTTTCTGGAAAGGATGGAGGATCATTCGCCGGCCCCGCTCGGACCGGATCCATCGGTACATCGTGGGTAGCGTGAAACCCGTGATCCCCATCGCCTTCTCTGTCACTTTTTGAGGAAAGATCTTTTCTTGTTGGGAGGGGGTCAACAGATCAAAGAGTTCAGCGCTGGCCACGTAATAGACATTGAGGTCCAGGCCATCCTTTTCAACGAGAGGAAGCGCTTCCTCAACGAAGGCATATCCCACTTCGCTTCCCTGCAAAACAACTGTCCCATCCGGTCTCTTTCCCTTTGCACCGCGGAGAAGATAGACACCGGAAAAGGCGCTGGTCACAGGAGCAAGCCCCAGGGCCTCTCGATCGATCACTTTCTCACTCGGACGGGTCACAAAAGGGGCAATGATTGCCGGCCGTTTGGCAAGGGCGGTTGTGATCAGAACCCATATCTCCTGGGGATCCCAGGGCGTAAGGGTGATCATGGTCCCTCGTGGGAAATTCTCCTGGAGGAGTTGCAGTGCCTGGGGATCAGCATGGGTCGGTCCGTCTTCGCCTGTCTTGAGGCCTGCATGGGCACAGACCAGGATCATCGGCCGATAGGGTCCTTTTGCGACTGCCTGACGGGCCTGGTTTCCAATGGCGTGAAGACGGGCGGCAATGTGCCCCAGAGGTGCAATGAAAGCGCCATAGGAGGAGCCCACTCCAATATTGCGCCCAAAACTGGAGAGACCGCTCAGGGTTGCAGCAATCGCATCCTCGCAGATGCCCCCGATGGAGAGCAGGCGCGCTTCCGGGTTGGTGGCGGCATTGAAATAACCCTCCGGGAATCCCTTTCCAATCGTATTGACGCTCGTTGAACCAAGCAGGTCTGCTGCTGCGGAGAGCAGGGCACCGCCACTGGCCCTATTATAGTAATTCAGGACACGGCCAAGTTCTCCACGAAGCGTTGTCACGGCACCGGGAACAAGCTTGAGCTCCTGGGGGATAGTTTTCCCCTCTCTTGATGCAGTTGCATAAACAGCCTCAATATTCGGGCAGTTGGCTCGGGACTTCCGGTTTCTCTGATTCAAACGGTCTCTTGCCTCGACAAGCTTCTGAGCCAATATCTCAACGACCGGACGGCTCTTCTCCAGTTCAGCCCTGATGGTCGTTAAGGCTTCCCAGAAACATTCTTCGAGGATTTCCGCTTCTCTCCCAGCTTCGCAGCGTTGATTGGCAGATTCACATTTGGGAAGTTTATATTCTGTTCCCTTCAGGAAAGGCTTTAGCGCTTCGTAAAACCCATCGGCGCAGAGCTTGTGTCCTGCGCCATGAGAAGCCTTTCCTTCGACGCCATATTGCCAGCCTTTCATGGTCCGGTAAACGATGGCTGTCGGCTGACCGTTCTCCATTTTTCTGGCCTTGCGCTGGGCCGTCCAAATCTGCTGGAAATCCCTTCCCTCAGGGACCCAGATGACATTCCAGTCATGGAGGTACGCCAGCTCCATCGGATTCCACTGAACGTAATCGCCAGGAATTTCTCCATCACGGCAGACACGGTTCGAGTCAATCGATGCCTGGTTCCAATCCACATGAAGAATGACGTTTTTAAGAGAGGAAGTGCCAGCCGCTGCTAACGCCTCATAGACCCGTCCCGGTGTCATCCCCCCCTCTCCCTCGACAATGTGGACATAGGGTGCGTCTTTCCCATAATAATCCAGGGCGCCTAAGGCAAGTCCGATGGAACTTCCCAGTCCAACGCCCGATGCCCCTGTGGAAAGGCGAACGAATGGCGTAGCAGGCGTGGGGTGGCCGTCGAGAGCTTTGACATGAAACTTCCTAATGAGGGCTGTCCTTGTGGCAGGATTCCTGCGAAATCCCAACAGGTCTTCAAGCCGGATCTGATAACGCTCTTCGGAGGGCAGAAGCTCAGGCTTTCCGATTCGTATCACTTCGTTTCTCAGGGCCCACAGGGAATAGAGTCCCAGGGCCTTGTGACCTGCTGCATAGGAGACAATATCGGCATCTTCCCGGTCGGGCTGAGAGACATCATAATCCAGAACACCAAAAAGGATGCCCATAACGAATCGGCCGGAGGAGATCGATCCACCGGGATGGCCTGAGGTCGGGACATAGTTAAAAAGCATCGCGCACAGAGAGCGGTAGATGAGATCAAATCGCTCGATATGTTGCACCTCCTCGAGCGTGAGAGGTAGATCGCCTTTCTTCATTTCATCAAGAATATCGATATAGATTCCTCTTCTGGGTCCAAATGTGAATG
>DATIGG010000450.1:0-2362 GCA_035454825.1 Thermodesulfobacteriota bacterium
CAGGAGAGAGAGATTGATCTTCTCTTTAACTTTGCCCATCAGGCTGCAATTGCCATCGGAAACAGTATCCTTTACGAAGATTCCCTTGCAAAGATCAAACAATTAACGACCCTTTATGAAGTGGGGAAAGCCCTTTCTTCAACCCTCGAGTTCAACCGGCTGCTGGAAGGCGGGCTGGATCTCCTCCACAGCCGCCTCGGTTACGATTCCTGCGGAATTCTCTTTGTGGACAAAATGAAAGATGAGCTCTTCGTTAAACAGGTGAGGGGCAGGGATTTTGAGTCGGTCAGACCCCTCCGGTTTCGGATCGGCATCGACGGAATCGTGGGATGGGTCGCCAAGTCGGGCGAGCCCTATTACGCTCCGGACGTCTCAAAAGATCCACACTATATCTCTGTTTCCTCCGAGATCAAGTCAGAAGCCGCCTTTCCGATCAAGGTGAGGGACCAGGTCATTGGCATTCTGAATGTCGAAAGCCGTGATCTCCGGGGTTTTGATGAAGATGATCTCAAGGTTCTTTCCTCTTTCGCGAGCCAGATGAGTGTCTGTATGGAGAATGCTCAGCTCTTTGCCGAATTGAAACAAACCCTCACTGAGCTGAAGCAGGCACAGGATCAGATCGTCCAGACTGAGAAGCTTAAGGCCCTGGGTGAGATGGCCAGTGGTGTGGCTCACGATTTCAACAATGTCCTGGCGGTGGTTCTGGGCAACATTCAGCTTCTTTCCTATCAATTGGACGATCTCAGCCGGGAAGAGATTCGGGAACGGTTGAAGGCCATCGAGCGCTCATCAAGGGACGGAGCGCAGACGGTTCGCCGGATACAGGAATTCACGGGGATCCGCCGGGATAAGGAATTTTCCCCTGTCTCGATCAATGAGCTGGTGCGCGGGGTGATTGTGATGACGGAGCCCCGGTGGAAAGATCAGGCTCAACGCACAGGAATCCAGATCGAGTTGAGCACCCAATTCGAGGAGGTTCCCTTTATCCTTGGGAATCCTTCCGAATTGAGAGAGGTTTTGACGAATATCATCTTTAACGCCATCGATGCCATGCCTGATGGAGGAAGGCTTACCCTCTCCACGCAACATTCGGCAGAGGATTGGGTTGAGGTGAGAATTGCCGACACAGGAATCGGCATGACCGAGGAAGTGAAGCGAAGAATCTTTGATCCCTTCTTTACCACGAAGGGTGTGACCAATTCCGGTCTCGGGATGAGCGTTTCCTACGGGATAATCAAACGCCACGGAGGAGAGATCCTGGTGGAGAGCGAACCGGGCAAAGGGTCGACCTTCGCCGTTCACCTGCCCACGGGTTACCTCGCTGAGGACTCGGAGGCTAAAGGACCTGAACCTGTTAGAGAAATCTCACCCGCGCGGATCCTGGTCATCGAGGACGATGCCTCGGTCCAGGATATCCTCAGTCAGATGCTCAGGGCCAAGGGGCACCGGGTGGTTGTAGCCTCCGACGGGGAAGAGGGGATTGAGCGATTTGGAACGGATCAATTCGATCTCGTCTTCACGGACCTCGGGATGCCAAAACTTTCGGGCTGGGAGGTAGGTAAGATTCTGAAGAAAATGAATCCCCAGATCCCCATCGCCATGATAACAGGATGGGGCGCGGAACTCCATCGGGATAAGATGAGAGAAAACGGGATCGATATCGTTATCCCTAAACCGTTCAGCTTTGAAAAGATCACCCAGCTTGTCTCCGAGGTTTTGGAACAGAGAGAGAAGGGGTAGAGGAGGTCAGTTATGTCACCCGATAAACTGAAAGCCGCGGCCCTCATCAGCTTTGTTGTCTCCATCTTGCTCCTTCTTGGCGGGGGGTATTTTGCCAAAGACCGGGTTCCTCCCTATCCTGGAAAGGTGGTCGATCCTGAAGGGAAGGTGCTTTTTCAAAAGTCGGATATTATCGATGGACAAAGCGTATATCAGCGTTATGGCTTGATGGATCATGGAAGCGTTTGGGGTCATGGCTCCCAAAGGGGCATGGAGTTTTCAGCCACTACCCTCCGCATCTTGGGCGATTCCATAAGAAATGATCTCGCAAACCGGGAATATGGGAAACCTTACGAGGCATTGAAGGGTCTGGAGAAAGAGATCATTGATCTCAAAACGACGAGAGAGGTCAAAGAAAACCGTTATGATGCCGCCCAGGATACTCTCACTCTCACGGCCGCCCAAGTTTCGGCCCTGATGCCCCTTTCCCAGTTCTGGGAAAAGACCTTTAAGGAAGGGCAAAAACGGTATGGCTTTTTACCCGATACCATTCAATCTCCAGAGGAACGGCTTCAGATCGCCCGATTTTTTTTCTGGACGGCCTGGGCCGCATCAACCAACCGTCCCGGAAAAGATTATACCT
>DATIGG010000451.1:0-3339 GCA_035454825.1 Thermodesulfobacteriota bacterium
AGTGAAGAGGACTTTTCGCTCCGGCCAGTAGAGACAAAGAGAACCGGGAGAATGGCCCGGCGTGATGAAGATCTCAAAGCCCTCTTTCCCTAAATGGAGGGTTCCTTCCTTCAGGTAGAAATCGACTCGAAATTTTGGCAGAGCCTGATTCATTGGCTCAAAGAGAAGCCTTCCGCTATCCCTCAGATACCTCTCCTCGTCCTTTGCCATGGCGATTCGAACGGGTTTATCCAGAAAGGCCTCAACCCCTTCGAAATGGTCGGGGTGGGAGTGAGTGATGAGAATCAGGTTGATCTGTTCAGGCAGAATGCCGTCATTCTCCATCTGAAAAAGGACGTCTTCAAGGTGACGGGTATGGCCCGGGTCGATGAGCACGGTCAGGTCTTTCCGGATCAGATAAGTGTTGCAGTTGTTCTCGTTCGGATTTTTCCAGAGATAGGCATAAAGCCCTTCTTGCAGCTGCATGAACTACTTCTCCTCCCCTCGTTTCAGGATCTTGTTTTTGATAAGCAAGCTTTTCTTTTTATGATTAAATGATTGATCAAAGGATTGTCAAACTGCAATTCAAACACTGGACTTCAGCCCTGCCTACCGCAGGCAGGCATAAAACATCAGACTTTTTTGAATGGAAAATGAGCCGTTGCCTCTCCCGATTTCCCTTTCTTAGTCTAATGTCCTATGCCCGGAGGGCGCCCTCGAACCATGAACAAGGCCTCCGGTCTTGGGTCAAGGTTATGGGAAGGAAGCCCGTTTCGTTTAGTGTCAAGGGGTTACGTCAAGTTCTTAGGACCAATCCCGCCTATAGCGGGATAACCGAATGACGATACGGGCCCTGCACCATATTAGGTACAGGGCGGGCATCGTTACCATTGCCGTTGGACGAAACCTATTTTCTAACTAATGTCTGGGGTCTATAGTTTTACTGTCTGGATCACGGATTGCGAAATTAAGAGGGTTGAAGATGTGAAATTCATCAATTATAGTAATTGGGATGAGTTGAGGGAGGACAGGGCGATGATTTTTAATCAGCATGAGGTTGGGAATTTTTCGGTTTTCTGTTATCTCATCGGCGATGAAGAAACCAAGGAAGCCTTGCTGATCGATCCTGCAGACGATACGGACGGGCTCATCTCAGAAGCAAAATCCCATGGCTTGACGATTAAATATATCGTCAATACCCATGCCCATGTGGACCATGTCATGGGCAATGCCGAGATGGTGGCGAAGACAGGTGCCAAAATCGTCATCCATGAAGAGGATGCACCGTTTCTGGTCCGACAGCCTCGCGACCTTCTCATCATGTTTAGGGCAAAGCCCTCTCCGCCAGCGGATATCCTGGTCAGGGACGGCGATATAATCCAGGTCGGAAAAATCGGAATGAAGATCCTCCACACCCCGGGACACTCTCCCGGTGGGATGTCCGTCTATGTGGACGGCATGGTCTTTACAGGCGATACCCTCTTCGTGGGATCCGTGGGAAGAACTGATTTCCCTGGAAGTTCCTGGGAGATCATGGAAGCATCCATTCGTAAAAAACTCTACACGCTGCCTGGAGACACCCTCGTCTATCCTGGTCATAACTACGGAGCAACACCCTCCTCGACCATTCAATATGAACGACGGCACAATCCCTTTGTGCGAGGATGAGAGAGAAACTCCAAATCCCCTTAAAAACCTTGCCCCAGTGATCATGGTGAAGCGATTTCTTTCAAATGGTTTTTGGCTGATGTTTCTTGCGGCTTTTATCTATTCGATCGGTGACGTATTCATTAAGATTCTTTCCACTTCATTACCTATCACAGAGGTTGCCTTTGTCCGGTTTCTGTTTGGAGGGGTCATCCTCTGGCCGATCCTTTCTTCCCTTGGAACGTCTCTCAGGGGAAGGCACCTTCCTTACCTCATACTGAGGGGAGTATTTGGAACCTTCTCTTTCTTATGTCTCCTCAGGTCGATGGCCATGACTTCTTTGTCCATTTCGATGGTCCTTTTTTACACGTTTCCGATCTTTGCTGCCTTCTTCTCTTTTCTATTGATCGGTGAGACCATCGGGAAGAAAGAGATGGGCTTTATTCTGATGGGTTTGATCGGTATTTACATCCTCATTAATCCGGGCTCCCAAGCTTTTAACATGGGTTACCTCTTCGGTCTTTTGGCGAGCTGCCTGGGTGGAATATCCATGGTGATGATCCGCAAAGCGAGGGAGACAAACGGGGCTTTCATCATCTATTTCTATTTTTGCATGGTGGGAGGGGTCCTGACCTTTCCCTTTTTTGTCTCGAATTTCCGAATGCCTAATCTTCAGCAATGGGTCCTGCTGCTCTTCTTGGGGCTATCTCTCCTGGTTGCCCAGGTGATGATGAATCAGGGGTTCAAATTCTGGAGGGCAGCGGAAGGTTCTTTGCTTTTAATGTCCGAGCTGGTTTTTGCGGGGATTGCAGGAATTCTCATTTTTAAAGACCCTGTCACGTTCCATTTCTTGCTGGGAGCGGCCTTGATTGTTGGAAGTGGTCTCGGGCTCAATTGGGTAACCCAAAGGTCCCAACCATCCCTGGGTATGGCCAGGCTCTCTATTTCTCGATCTAAGGGCGACCCCCTTTCTTAGATTTGAGGTTCAGTTTCTCTGGTTTCCTCGACTAAGAATGGGGTGCAAAGCATCCCCACACTCCTTTTCTTAAGCCACAACCGCGCCATCTTGATCGTTTCGCCATCGAGGTCCACGATATTTGGAAGTTTCTCCACAAACTCAATATCAGCGCTCTTAAACTCGTAATAGAAGGGGCTACTGCTGTAAGGATCCGGAACCAGGATGACCCTATCGGGATCATAGGGATGTTTTGACGGCGATCCAGAGAAAGGAACGTGGCTCTTTCTCAGTTCTTTTGAATTCCTTGGTCTCTTGTAGGCCTCAATCTCAAATTTCTTCACCTCTTGTGGGAAGTTTCTAATCGGCATAGGTCCCCCTATCTTAAGAGAATGATTAACTTTCGATGACTAAATAAAAATAGCATTGATTGATCTGTAATTTCAACCCTTCAAAATCAGAACCGGCAAGGGGAAGCAGCACACAGCAACTGCAGCCTTGAGGTGCGTTAAATAGTTTGATAACGGAAAAAAACAGGTTGGATTGCGAAACATCGATCAAAGGCTTAAATTAATGGCAGAAAATTCACCAATCAGACCCGATGCTGAAACAAGTCCAGCATGACATATCAGAAAAGAGATTAAAGGAGAAATGACCATGAAGCCTGGGAGCGTGATTACACGCCGGGATTTTCTTCGGGGCACTGTTTACACCGCCATGGCTGCTTCCTCAGGATTGGGATTACCTGAAGAGGGCAG
>DATIGG010000452.1:0-7120 GCA_035454825.1 Thermodesulfobacteriota bacterium
TTGGCAATGAGTGGGATGACGATCCTTCCCGGCGCCTGAAGATGTGGGCAGGCCGCCAGGGTCTTGTTCCCTCTCTTTCCAAGATCAAGAGGGGAGCAAAGCTGATCCCCTTTGTTGAGGATTTCGGAGTTTCCATTTCCAAGATTCCAGAGATGATACGTGAACTCCAGAAGATTCGAGACAAGCATCATTTCCCCATTCCCATCTTCGGTCATATCGGTGATGGGAACCTCCATGCGGTCCTGGTCATCGACGGCCGGAAGAAGGAGGAGTGGGATGTGGTCAGAAAGATCGCCCAGGATTTCATCGATCTCACCATGAGATTCAAGGGAACCCTGACGGCTGAGCACGGTGTGGGTGTGGCAAAGGCCCCCTACATCCACGAAGAACTCGGATTGAGCCATGACGTGATGAAGTCGATCAAAAAATCCCTCGATCCCAAGAACATCTTGAATCCCGGCAAAATGGGTTTTGACGATAGCGTAAAAGACATCTATGACTTCTTCACGTACAAAGAGTTCCTTGAGACGCCGGAGAAGATCAAGAGCTTCGATACGGCAGTGGACAACGAGATTTTCGCCTGCATCAACTGCGGATTTTGCCGGGCGGGTTGTACCGTTTACGCACGGACCGGCCTGGAATCGGAGAACGCCCGGGGAAGGGTGATCCAAGCCTACTACATGATGAAGGGCGTCCTGGAACCCTCCAAAGAAGTCGCGGATAAATTCTATCTCTGCACGACTTGCCTCAACTGTAAGTCCACCTGCCCTGCGGGTGTCATGGTCTCTGACATTGTAGAAGCAGGCCGGCGTAAGCTGGTAGAGGCTGGATATTGCCCGGAAATTCATAAGACCCTGATTGAGAATCTGAAGGCCACCGGAAACCCCTTTGGAGAGTCAAGGGAAAAGCGAACAGACGTCTTCCCGTCCTCATTCAAGCCCAAGAAGGGGCCTGTGGATTCGCTCCTTTTCACAGGGTGTGTCTCCTCTTATCAGGACATTAACATCGTTCCCAGCATTATGAAGATCATGGATACGGCGGGAGCGGATTACACAGCCCTGGGAAAAGAGGAGAACTGCTGCGGGTATATCTCTTACCTCGTTGGAACAAAAGAATTCGTTGACGTGGCTGAAAAGAACAGGGAAGCCTTCTCAAGACTTCAACCGAAACAGATTGTGACCACCTGTGCGGGCTGCTATAAGACGTTTAAGGAACTTTATCCCAAATATGTCGCTCTGAATGGTGTCAAAATTCTTCATGCCATCGAATACATGGAGCAACTGGTCGCAAGTGGTAAAGTAAAATTTAAAGACGGGACTCCCATGAAGGTCGCCTATCATGATCCCTGCGACCTGGGCCGGCACCTCAACATCTTTGAGCCTCCCAGGGACCTCCTCAGGAAAGTCCCTGGAGTGACCCTGATTGAATTCAAAAACAACCGCCTTCTGGCTAAATGCTGCGGTGGCGGAGGGGGCGTGAAGGCTTTCAATAACGAACTTTCGGGAGAGATCGCCTATTATCGGGCCCTGGAAGCTCTGGAGGTTGGGGCGGATACCATTGTTTCCGCCTGCCCGGCCTGCAAATCGAATTTGAACCTGGCTGCCGCAAAAATCCGAAAAGAAAAGAAGGGCCGCTTGAAGGTATTGGATCTCACGGAGCTTGTGGCTGAATCAATCGCCTGAAGGAAGATACCCTCAAAATTCGTGATCCCTGAGTTATGGTCCGAGACCCATCCATGGGCCCAGGGTGGTCTCTCCGGAGAAAACTTGAAGCGGCACAGTTGAGCGATAAGCCATGGGGTAGATACCTCTATAACAGCCCCTTTACACTACCTATCCATTTTCCTCTCTCCAATGATCCGCGTTTCAAGACTTCGAAGGGGAGACTACCCTGGGCCAGTAAAAAGACCGAGGGATTACCAAAGTTTGAAGCACCTGTGTCCTGCGGGAAGAAGACAGTTGCGAAATCCGAAATAGACCCGGATTCTCTAAATCCAGATGTGATAGATCCGTAAAGGTCCGAAATCGTCACATGGGCATGAAAAAAGACTATCGCATACGAATACATTCCATCGGTGGAGAGGGAGGGGTCGGTGCCTCGGAAATCCTGGCAGAGGCGATCGGGACGCTCACGTCCTTTCAGATTCTCCAGACCCCCTTTTTTGGCACAGAGCGGAGTGGAGCTCCAGCCATCACGTATTTAAGCTTTTCGATGGGTCCGATCAAGGAGCGGGGGACAATCGAACATCCGAACGGGATTGTCATCTTTAACACAAAACTCTTTACGGTTGCGCCAAGCCTCCTGAACGGGTTCGAGAATCGCGACGGTAAACTGATCGTGAATACGGATGAAGACCCTTCAAGTCTGTAGGGACTGGCGAGGGAGATCTTCACGGTGGATGCAACCGGAATCGCGAGACAACTGAGACTCGGCAGCGCCACCCTCCCAATTCCGAATACAGCCATGATAGGGGCTATTCTCAGGGTTTACGAGGAGATTCTCGGGATCGGCCACCAGGATGTGAAGAAATGGATCGAAAAGAAAGTTTCGGTCAAGGTGAAAGAGAATCTTGAAGCTGTCAAACTCGGCTTTGAATCGCTCAGGGGATCCAGAAGTCCAAAGGTCATGAGACTCAGGAAGGTCCCGGTCAAAGATCCTCCCTTTTCGGGAATATCAGCAACCCTCGTCCTTTCATCGGAGGAGAAGACGGGAAGCTGGGCCACTCTGATTCCAAGGCATCGAACAGGCACTGCGCCCTGTTCCCATCACTGCCCTGCAGGGATCGAGGTGAGAGAGTTTGTTCGCCTTATGTCAGAAGGAAAATTGGACGAAGCACGGGAGGTTATTCTGGAGCGCTCTCCCTTCCCGAGCGTATGCGGACGGGTCTGCCCGCACTTCTGCCAGATGAACTGCAACCGAAGGTTTCTGGATGGTGAGGTAAGCATCGGACAATTGGAAAGACTTCTGGGAGACTCCGTGGGTCTGAAAAAGAGGAAACATTTCTCCATTGCGAAGAAACGTGGAATCGGAATCATAGGGGCCGGGCCGGGAGGACTGACAGCAGGATGGGATCTCCTTCAAAAGGGTTACAGGATTACGGTTTTTGAGAAACGATCAGAGCCTGGAGGAATGCTGATCCATGGGATCCCGGATTACCGACTCCCGCCCGAAGTGATCAGAAGGGAAATCAGGGTTTTGGAGGAGGCCGGGCTCGAGATCAAAACAGGGATCGAGGTGGGAGCAGATATTGTTTATTCGGAGATGGCCTCCCAGTTCGACGCTGTCATCGTAGCCGTGGGCCGTCAGATCGGCAAAACTCTGGGAATGCCAGGGGAGCATGAGGACATTAAAGGAGTAATGCAGGGGGTTGATTTTTTGAAGTTATCGAAATCCGGGAAGGGAAGCCAAGCGCTTTCTCCCAATGACCGGGTAATTGTCATCGGAGGAGGAAATACAGCCGTCGATTCTGCCTGTTCGTCCCTGAGATGGTTGAAGAAACTCGGAAGCGCTTCACCCGATGTCACAATCTGCTATCGTCGCGGCATGGAAGAGATGCCAGCATTTCGGAGTGAGGTAGAGCGGGCCAAACGAGAGGGGATCCGTTTCGCGACGCTGCTGACACCGAATAAAATAGTTTCAGAGAATGGGATCCTTGGAGGTGTTGAATTCTTACGGTGTCAGTTGAGTGAGCCCGATGAATCCGGTCGGAAGAAACCGGTCATCATTCCCGGTTCGGAGATTCTCATCCCCTGTGACAAACTGATCATCGCGACTGGACAGGCGGCGATACTTCCCTTCCATTCTGAGCCGGGAGAGATGGCGCTGAAGGAAGGGCGATTGGAGTCCATTCCAGGACCGCCTCTGTTTTTCCTGGATGATCTCGGGACCGTTGCGGAGGTGATCGGGGCAGGCCATCGGATTGCCGAAGCAGTCATGGAGGTCCTCGAACGAAAGCCAGAGTCTCTCCCGAAAGAGGAGAAAGGGAAGGTTATCCAGTTTGAAGATCTCAACGTCAATTATTTTGAAAAGAAGAGTCCCGTTCCTCTCTGTGAACTTTCTCCAGAGGAGAGCGTAGCCAGCTTCTCAGAGATTGTTCAGCCCTATACTGCTGAGGAAGCGAAGGACGAGGCGAGCCGGTGCCTGTCCTGCGGGGCGTGTAATTCCTGTGACAACTGTTACCGCTACTGTCCCGACATGGCGGTGATCAAACGCGACGGGAATTATGAAGTGAATTTCGACTACTGCAAGGGATGTCTGGTCTGTTTCCAGGAATGTCCACGGCATGCCATCGAAGTGACGGAAAGTCAGTCTCAGGGAGGAAAATTATTTTGGAGAGAAAGGGTCCAAAATTTCAGGATTATCGGGTGATGAAGGGAAGTGAGGCCATGGGGCAGGCGGCGCTTCTGGCCGGAGCTGAAGTCATTCCCGCTTACCCGATCACACCCCAGACGAGAATGGTAGAGTGGATCGCCGAAGCAAAGGCAAAGGGTATTTTTGAAAAGCGATATCTGAACGTCGAGTCTGAAAATACCGTTTTTGCGGTTTGTAAGGCTGCAAGTCTTACAGGTTCAAGAGTCTTCAGCGCTTCCAGCTCCCAGGGAATCTTCTACGGAACAGAAGAGATCCGGGCGATCTCCCATCTGCGGCTTCCAGTTGTCTTTGGAATCTGGAACCGCGAGGAGTACCCGTGGAACCTGTGGTACAGTCAGAACGATGCCATCTCCCAAGCCTCGTCTCTCTGGACGCAGATTTTCTGTGAGAATGTGCAGGAGATCTTCGATCTGACAATCCTTGCTTTCCGACTTGCCGAGAAGACCGATTTGCCTGTCTTTGTCAATGGAGCAGGTTTCATCCTCTCCCATGCAGAAGAAGGATTCTGGGTTCCTTCCGAGGAACGAATTGAGGCGTTTTTGGGAAAGAGGAAACCGAAATTCAAACTCGACAGCGCCAATCCCCATACCTTTGGAAGTTTCGTCCTGCCGGAAAATTACACGGAGTTATGTGGGAAAATCCTCGAAGATCTGAAGAAAGTTCCAACTGGATTGAGTATCCTTGGAAAACGGTTCGGAAACCTTTTCGCAAGAACCTATCAGACCATCGAGCCTTACCGATGTGAGGATGAACCGGAAACCCTTCTGATGACGATGGGGGCGGATGCTACGGTTTTCAAGGCCGCTGTGGACACCCTTCGCGAAAAAGGGGAGAAAGTTGGTCTTCTCAAGATGGTCCTTTTCAATCCGTTCCCCCGGGAGGATTTTCTCAAGTACATGCGCCGCTGCAAGGAATTGATTACTCACGACCGCAATTTTGTCGGTCTTGAGGGTGCCCTGGCCAAAGAAGTCAGGGCAAGCCTTTTTGACCTGGATAAGAAGCCGAGGGTCATTGGTGTCAGAGGAGGGTTGGGCGGAAGGGATGTCGGCAGGAAGACCGTTCTCGATATGGTCACGGAGGCCCGAAAGACCAAAGGATCGTCAAGCCTGTGGATCGACCTGAAAAAACACCGCTATAATCTGGAGATGAAGCCCATCCCCGGACTGGACGAGATCGCCGGGAGGGAAGACTTGATGAATCCCGGGCATAAGGCCTGCGCGGGGTGTGGCGCGGCACTCGCCCTCCGGCACGTGGTGAGGATTCTGGGACCGAGAACAATGATCGTCATTCCTGCCTGCTGCTCTTCTCTCATCGGTGGATACTCACCTTATCAGACCCTGAATGTCCCCGTCTTCCATGTGACGTTCTGTTCCGCCGCTTCCTCCGCCACGGGTATACGGGCCTCTCTCGATGCCCAGGGCATAAGGGATCATCATGTGATCGTCTGGGCAGGAGATGGCGGGACCTACGACATCGGGCTTCAGGCGATTTCAGGGGCTGCCGAACGCAATGAAAACATCCTTTACTTCTGTTACAACAATCAGGCCTACATGAATACAGGTGTCCAGAGATCGAGTGCGACACCTGTTGGAACCTTCACCGCGACGACGCCGACAGAGAGCGGCAAATCCGAAAGACCCAAGGATCTCATCGCAATCATGGCCGATCACGGAATTCCTTATGTGGCAACCGCGAACCTGGCTTATTTCGACGACTTTGAGAGAAAGATAAAAACAGCAGCCGGAATGTCAGGATTCCGTTATGTGGAAATTTTTATTCCCTGTGGTCCGGGACATAAGGTTGCGAGTTCTTTTACCATCGAGATGTCAAGGAAGATGGTTCAATCGAGGATGTGGCCTCTCATCGAGATCACTGACCATGGCCGAAAGTGGGACCTGTCGATTCCGGGCGAGACGATTCCGGTAGAAGAGGTGTTGAAGAGCCAGGGAAGATTCCGGGCCACGGAGGATTATTCCTCTGTCCAGGAGGCAGTCGAAGAGCGCTGGCAGAGGATTCTTGCGAGAGTCAGGTCTCATAATGCCTCATGCCCGGAGGGTACCCTCGAACCGTGAAAATCGATACCCCCCCACTTTTCCCCCCTTAATTTAAGGGGGGATGAAGGGGGGTTAAGGTTACGGCAAGGAAGCTCGTTTCGTTTAGTGTCAAGGGGTTACGTCAAGTTCTTAGGACCAACACCTTAGCCGAATGACGATACGGGCATCGTTACCATTACCCTTGGACAAAAGCTATTTTCTAACTAATATTTTCAAAATCAGTCCATCCCAGACATTCCGTAAGCCTGCTTCCCATTCTTTGTCGATTTCCTCATATCGATTCGCCATTCCCCCAATTCAATCCTCATTTCATTATACATGCCCCTCAATCCGCGAATCCCTTGCCCCTTCAATCCCAGACCCCTCTTTTCAAGACATAGGACGCATATTGGGGTAGGTCCACTCTTATAATGATTTTATAGAATCTTTGAGAGTCTGATCGGTCCAACCGAAACGCAGCAGCCATACCAAAAGAACCAGGCCTTCCCTCAATTTGCACCCGCGGGCCTGTGTTTCGGCACGTTGGAAAGGGAAATCGGGTGCCGATCCTTGATCAGGAGACAGCGGAAATTGGGGTGAATTTGTTGATTTGACATAAATTGTATCATTTGTTATCATGTATTATCATTTTATAACTGAAATCCAGATAAGAGGAAGTGGGCTTAGTGAACCAGGACAAATGGCTGACCATCGAC
>DATIGG010000453.1:0-3725 GCA_035454825.1 Thermodesulfobacteriota bacterium
ACGGCCGAGCTGCCGAAGGAAAGGACTTTGGCGACGCTCGGCCTTTTTATTCTGATAGATACAAACCGTAAAGGGGGTAAATAAGGATGACCACTGGAGATCCGTTGTTTTGGCAATCCGTTACGTCGGTTTAAACACTCCCTTTGCAATGATTAGCATTTTGGACAAGTTTTTTTAATGTTTGAAAATCAGGTTTCCCATAAACATGCCGTCCTAATTAAGCAAATTGGACTTTCGACTGTTCGGATTCGTATGGAATAGGTAGTACTCCACTGCATGGAATAACTCTTTCTCTGCTCGACAAGGCTTTAAGTATTCATAATATGGAATAAAATTTTATGAAAAGGAGGACTCACAATGCAAATTAAGAAAGCTATATTCCTAACTTTGTTTCTCTCTTTGGCCTTGGTACCTGCCCTAACACAAGCCTCTTCTGTGATCCTTCACTATCCCGATATGATACTATACAATGGAAAAGTGGTAACAGCCGATAAGAAATTTAGTATAGGTCAGGCCGTAGCAATTCGAGATGGAAAATTTCTGGGCGTTGGTAGGAGTAAGGATATCTTAGCTCTGGCAGGTCGGGGAACCGTGAAGATGGACTTAAAGGGAAAAACTGTCATACCGGGGCTTATAGACACGCACAACCATATGGAAGAAGCTGGGGAAGCATTACATAAGGTCCCTCTTGGTAAGGCAAAAACAGTTGCTGAGGCGCTAACGCTTATAAAAGAGTGGGCCGCAAAGACAAAACCAGGCGAGTGGATAAGAGGCGGGGGATGGCATCCGCTCGCTCAGTTGCAGGAGAAGAGATACTTAACTCGACGGGAGATTGACAGCGTTGCTCCCGATAATCCAGTGTTTCTGCCAACGGTCGGCCATTTTGTGATGGTGAATAGCTACGCGATGAAGTTAGCCGGCATAACAAAAGATACACCCAACCCTCCAGGAGGAGAAATACAAAAAGACCCTACCACGGGAGAGCCAAATGGCGTACTTGCCGAAACCGCTATACCCCTGGTAAGCAAAGTGGTGCCCCCTTGGCCTTTTGATTTAAGAGTAAAAATGTATAAAGACGCAATGAGGACTTTCAATAGTGCCGGCCTGACCGGCGTCGTGATTGGTCTTACTGATCCTGAGTCTTTCAAAATCTATCAACATATCTGGGGTAATCGTGAAGCAACGATGAGGGTAAGTCTAATGTATTGCCCAACAGGTGAGCCTATCCCTGCGGAACCATTAGATGAATGGGAAAGAATGATAAGGGGAATTGGCTGCTACTCAGATTTCGGAGACGATTGGCTCAGCTTCTCTGGAATTAAGCTTATTATGGATGGAGGTATGACGCTTAGAACAGCCTATATGCGAGAGCCGTACCCCCACGATAGGACTTACTACGGATCACCGCTAATCCCTCCGGAAAGGCTTAACAAATTGGTAGCGGCATGCAATCGATATAACTGGCGAGTGGGTATACACTGCGTCGGAGATGCGGCGATAGATAAAGTATTGGATGCTTATGAGAATGCAAACAAAGAGAAATCAATCTTGGACAGACGTTTTATCCTGATCCATGCAAGTCTGATGCAGCCTGACCAGATGGAGAGGGCCAAGAAACTTGGGGTTAGAGTCGATCTGCAAAACGACTTCATGTGGGATAAGGCGGCTACTGTCGAGAGATTTCTGGGTAAGGAAAGCGCGAGTAGGGCTTGCCCAACCAGATGGATGATAGACCGCATGGGGATAGAAAATATCGGAGCCGGCACGGATTACCCCGTCAATACATACAACCCTTTCATCAACATATATGTGATGGTAACGAGAAAGGACAAGAATGGAGTAGTCTACGGCGCAAATCAAAAAATTAACCGGGAGGAAGCGTTGCGTCTCTATACAAATGGAGCTGCTGCATACTCCTTTAAGGAGGATGCGAAGGGCTCGATTGAACCAGCTAAATTGGCGGACTTAGTTGTCATCTCCGATGATATACTAACCTGCCCGGAGGAGTCGATAAAAGACATCAAAGCTCTTATGACAATCGTTGGTGGAAAAATCGTCTATCGAGATCCAGGGTTTTAGTCAGTCATCGCCGGAGAGTCGCTGATAAACAGAATTGGACATCATTTGCTCCAGTCCTGTACAACGACCAAGAGGCATCATCGTGGCCCCTGTAAGGCGGAACGGATGTGAAGAATCCAGCTGGTTGAAGAAGCCAGCCTGACAAATTTAAACAACCAACGGAGGAATTATATGACAGGCGGATACGTGGGCAAATTACTTTTTGTAGATTTGACGAAGGGGACCCTCAAAGAAAAGGCACTTTCAGAAGAATTATCTAGAAACTTTATTGGTGGATACGGGATTGGGGCCCGTCTGCTGTACAACATGATGAAGCCGGGTGTTGATCCCCTGGGCCCTGACAACATTTTAGGTCTCATTTCCGGGCCGTTGAACGGAACAGGAGCTTTTTTTGGTGGTCGATATACAGTTGTCTGCAAGTCGCCGGTGACAGGGGGTTGGAATGACGCAAACTCTGGCGGTTTTTTTGGACCGGAGCTAAAAAGAGCCGGGTTTGATGGCGTGTTCATCTCAGGTGCTTCCGATAAGCCTGTCTATCTTTTTATCAAAAATAAGAAGGCTGAAATAAGAGATGCGAAGCAGCTTTGGGGAAAAGACTGCGTGGAGACGGAGGAGGCTCTGGTTCAGGAGACGGGTGAAGGCAAGCTTCGAGCTGCACTCATTGGCCCTTCGGGTGAACGGATGTCCCGAATGGCTTGTGTCATTAATGACAGACACCGTGCAGCCGGCCGGGGCGGATGCGGTGCTGTGATGGGTTCAAAAAACCTCAAGGCCATTGCGGTGAGGGGTACAGGGAAAATCCCTGTGGCTCATCCGGAAAAGATAAAAGAGATCAATGCTGAAATCTTAAATTTCATGAAAAATGGACCCACAGTCGAACAGGTTAAGCTGTTTGGCACCTTTGGTACGGGCGGGTTGACAGCGGGGAACGCCTTGAGCGGAGATGCTCCTGTGAAGAACTGGGGTGGTGTTGGCATTGTAGACCTGGGGGAGGAATCTGCGACAAAGCTTGGGACGTTTTCTTTCGATTCCAAGTACAACACAAAGAAGTATGCCTGCGCGAACTGCCCTCTCGGTTGCGGGGCACATTATAAGGTGGACGATGGAAAGTGGCCTGTGGGAGAAACAGATCGTCCAGAATATGAGACGTTGGCGGCCTTTGGGACCATGACTCTGAACGATGACGTGGAATCTATCATAAAATGTAACGATATTTGTAACAAATATGGCTTGGACACCATATCGGTTGGTGCCTCGGTTGCCTGGGCTATTGAATGCTATGAAAATGGGATATTCACCAAAAAAGACACAGAAGGAATTGATCTGACTTGGGGAAATGCTGAAGCCATTGTGGCTGTCACACAGGGTATTGCTGAGCAAAAAGGCTTTGGAAGGCTCTTAGCCCTGGGGTCAGCGAAGGCAGCAGAAAAACTGGGAAAAGGGGCTGAATACCTTCAAACCGTGCGAGGGATTGAGGTTCCCATGCATGACCCCCGATTTTCGCCCGGGTTTGCGAGAACTTACCAGTATGACCCCACACCCAGCCGACATGTAAAAGGGGGATTGGGGATACCCGATTTCCGGTCCACTCATTAAGTGAAATATGGTTACGGGGATAGGGGGTCCATGGATGTGGGGGTGACATG
>DATIGG010000454.1:0-8972 GCA_035454825.1 Thermodesulfobacteriota bacterium
AGGAGATGGCCTGTAAAGTACTAATTTGAAGGGCCAAGTAATTATAATAACTCACTTAACCCCCCTTCATCCCCCCTTAACTTAAGGGGGGAATAGAGGGGGGTTACATTTAACCACCCATACAAAAACCGCAAGAACCACTTGCGCATAATCAGGACTTGCTAAGGAAAGAAGGGGATTTGACAAACCGGGATAAAGGCGATAACTTTGAGGGGATGAAAGAAATTGCTGAAGTGGCTATCGGGCTTCCTGTTTCAAAAACATTTCATTACCTCATTCCCGAAAGAATGAGAGAATCGATCCAGGTCGGAATGAGGGTCCTTGTTCCCTTCAAAGGAAGAAAAGTAACCGGGTTTACGGTCGATCTTGTTGATCGCCCCCCGGAAGGACTGGAGGAAAGACTCAGGGAAATCGAAGGCCTCCTCGACGAAGCCCCGCTCATCGATCCTCAATTGCTTCGTTTCTACCGCTGGATTTCCGATTACTACATCTATCCCCTCGGAGAAGTGATCAAAACAGGGCTGCCGCCAGGGCTTCACCTCAAGAGCGAACTTGTCCTCTCCCTGACTCAAAATGGAAGGAACGCACTGCTTCAAGGGTTATCAGACCCCTTTCAGGAAAAGGTGCTCAGGGAAATAGACAGATGCGGGAAAAGTAGCTTGAAGGGGGTGTTAAAGACATTTTCCGGAGAAGTTTGCAGGGCACAACTCATCGCATGGAAGAAAAAGGGCTTGCTCAGTATTGATGCTGCAATAGAGAGAAAAGAAGTCAAGCCAAAATTTGAAAAAGTGATCCAGTATCAAGGGAAAGAACCTTATAAACTCCGCTCAAAGAAACAGAAAGAGATCCTGAAATGGCTGGAGGAAAAGAGAGAGGTCACCTATTCCGAATTAGCGACTCAATTTAAAGCTCCCTCCAAAACCATCCAGTTGTTCCAGGCGAAAGGGCTCATCTCCATCATCCTTCGCGAGGTGTGTCGCAGTCCTTCTCTCCGTCCAGAGATGAGGCCCTATCCGAGGCCCGATCTCACCTCTGACCAACAGGCTATGATGATGGAGATTTCAAAGGGGATACACTCAAAGCGATTTTCACCTTTTCTCATCCATGGGGTCACAGGGAGTGGAAAGACCGAAATCTATCTCCGGGCAATTGAAGAAGTCCTGGGACAGGGAAGAGAAGCAATTGTACTTGTCCCTGAGATAGCCCTGACCCCGCAGCTCCTCTCACGGTTCGAAGACCGTTTTGGAGAAAACCTTTCCCTCCTGCATAGTAAGATGGGAAAGGGAGAACGGTATGACCAGTGGAGGAAGGTTTTGAGGGGAGAGGTGGGAATTGCCCTTGGGGCCCGCTCCGCAATCTTTGCTCCCTTTAAGAAACTGGGAATCATTATTGTTGACGAAGAACATGAGCCTTCTTACAAACAGGAGGAAAAATTAAAGTACCACGCAAGAGACCTGGCTGTGGTGCGGGCAAAGCAGGCGGATGCCACCCTCCTGATGGGGTCAGCCACCCCTTCGCTGGAATCCTACTTTAACGCTGACAAAGGAAAGTTTCATCTCCTCACCCTTCCGGAGAGGATTGAAGGAAGGTCCCTTCCCCATGTTGAACTGGTCGATATGAAGAAGCAGTCAGGATTACTTTCAGAAAGAATGAGAGTTGCTCTCCAAAAAAATATTGAGGATAAGAAGCAGAGCCTCCTCTTTCTTAACCGAAGAGGATTTGCCAACTTCATCCTTTGTCTGGACTGTGGCTTCACGTTCAAATGCCCAAATTGCAGTGTCTCCCTGACCCATCATTTCAAGGACCGCGCGCTTCAATGTCATTATTGCGATTACAAAATTGAGGCTCCCGGAGAGTGCCCGAAATGTCATGGATACCGGCTCCGGGGTGTCGGTATAGGAACGGAACGTCTTGAACAGGAGATCCACGCCTTATTTCCCGGTATTGAGGTGGGAAGAATGGACCGTGATACAACCTCTCGAAAACGGTCTCACCAGCAGATTCTGAAGAGGCTCGAAACAGGGTTCACCGATATTCTGGTGGGGACCCAGATGATCGTCAAGGGCCATGATTTCCCGAATGTGACCTTTGTGGGCGTCATCTCCGCTGATACCTCCCTCCACTTCCCTGATTTCCGTTCCAGTGAGCGGACATTTCAGCTCCTGACCCAGGTGGCAGGAAGAGCAGGCCGTGGAGAGACAATTGGCGAAGTCGTCATCCAGACCTTCAATCCGGATCACTACAGTATCCTCAGGGCAAAGGAGCATGATTTCCCGGGCTTCTACAAAGAAGAGATCCAATTCCGAAATGCCTTGGACTACCCACCCTTCTCCCGGCTGATCAATTTCAGAGTCACTGGAAACATTGAAAAGACGACAAAAACCTTTGCAGAGGAGATGGGACAGACTGGGCAGTCCCTCTTAAAAAAAGGCTACCAGAGAGGTATCGATCTTTTGGGCCCAAGCACAGCCCCTTTTTCTAAAATGAAGGGAAGATTTCGGTGGCAGATGCTTGCAAAGGGGAAGAATTCCCATTTGCTTCACCAGTTCGCCAGGGAGCTGGCTAGCCGATTAGACGACAGGATTAAGGAAAAAGGGGTGAGCCTCGATATTGATGTCGATCCTGTCTTCATCCTATAATGAAAACGTGAAAAAGTGGAATGATGGAACATTGGAATAATGGGAATCAACCAGATGATAGAATAATGAGATTCAACTATTTGTGAATAAAAACAATATTCCATTATTCCAGTATTCCATTCTTCCAACGTATGTTATCTTCCTTAGAGGAAGCCCTATGGAGAAAGCCCTTAACAAACTTGCTGAACAGATCCTTTCTTTTGACGAAGCCTCCCTGGTCCGGCTGAGAGAAAAGTATCGATCGAGAATCGAACATTTCGATGGAACGAGAGATTGGGAAAAGGCGGTGATCATCTTCTGCATCATCAATGCGGTAAGCATGAAGAATGCCCTTTTTAATGAGAATGTCCTGAAAAGGATAAAGAAGAAAGAGGAAAAATCAACCCCTCCGAAGCAAAGCCCTTCTGGCCTTAGACGAGTGAAATAGATGGTTGTTCCGGCTTTTTTTATGTGGGTGCTTTCTTCCCCTTAAGAATAACCCCCCTCTATTCCCCCCTTAATTTAAGGGGGGATGAAGGGGGGTAAGGAGGAAACGATGGATGAAGATCCCGTAAGAAAAACGAAAAGAGCGATCTGCTTTGGGTGTTCTTCTCAGGCTGGTATACTGGCCACAGTCGAGAATGGAAAGGTGATCCGGCTCACCGGAGAGCCAGATCACTACATGAATCGGGGGTGGCTCTGCGAACGGGCAAGAGGGTACATTGAACACCTCTACCATCCCGAGCGGTTGAACTACCCCTTGAAGCGAGCAGGAGAAAGGGGAGAGAATCGATGGGAAAGAATCTCCTGGAATCAGGCCTTGGATGGGATCGCAGAGAGATTAGGTCACATAAAGGAAAAATATGGAGCAGAGGCATTGGCTTCCCTCGGCGGGACAGGCCGGGGCCACCAGGAAACCTTCAAGAGACGATTCATGAACCTCTTTGGCAGCCCCAATAATGCCAATGCCGGGCAGTGGTGTGCGATTGTCTCCTATATTGTAGAATCAGCCATCATCGGATTTCTCACCCGCAGCAAAGGCGGAGCAGGAAGTCCCAGTCGCTGCATTGTCATCTGGGGACATAACCCTGAGGAATCCCAACCTTGCCCCTATCAGACACTGGTCCAGATGAAGCGTTCGGGAACAAAATTTATCGTCATCGATCCCAAGTATACGGAGACAGTGGCAGAACTGGCTGATCTCTGGCTCCCGATTCGGCCGGGGACCGATGCTGCCCTTGCCCTCGGATGGATCAATGTGATCATTTCCGAAGGTCTTTTCGATCAAGCGTTCGTCGAGAAGTGGTGCCATGGATTTGAAGCCTTGAAGGAGCGGGCCAAAGCCTATCCGCCGAACAGGGTTGCTGAAATCACGTGGATTCCTGAAGAAAAGATTATTGAATCCGCAAAGCTTTATGCAACCCAGAAGCCAGGGGCCATTTACTGGGGTCTGAAGACAGATATGCAGGGGATTAACGTCACATCGGTGCTTCACTCAAAATCGATTCTTCGGGCAATCACAGGAAACCTCGATATTGAAGGAGGCGAGATGCTCTATGGCCCATGTGAGAAGGCCAACTATGGAGCAACCTTCGAGTATACGGAGAGGTTGACACCCGAGCAAAGGGTGAAGCAATTAGGGGCAGACCGGCACAAGCTCTGGACGTGGCCTGGATATGAGATGATTCAGGAAGCCTCGATGCCTTATTGGTACGGAAAAGGAGGAGTTTACACTTATGCCCCGGCTTGTCACGAACCTGATGTCTTTCAGGCTATTCTGACAGAGAAACCCTATCCCATCAAGGCGATCATTTCCGGAGGAAACAATGCCCTCCTTGCATACACCAATACCCGGAGAGTCTACAATGCCCTGAAGAGCCCCAATCTGGATCTTTTCGTCATCTTAGAGCAGTGGATGACGCCCACCGCTATGCTGGCAGATTATGTCATTCCAGTAGCCAACTGGCTGGAGATGCCTGTCATGCATCTTTCCACCCTGAATGGACTGGCCCAATATGCAGCCGTGGGAGAAAAGGTGATTGATCCTCTGTACGAGCGACGGCCCGACTACTATTTCTACCAGGGGTTAGGACTTCGATTGGGACAGGAAGGGTGCTGGCGAGAGACGCTCGAAGAAGAATGGGATTTTTTTCTGAAGCCTCTCCTCGAGGAATTGCACCTGAACTCCGCAGAAGAATTCGCCCGAAAACAACGATGGTGGATCCCTCCTCTCGTGGAACGGCGTTACGAAAAGATCGATCCCATGAATGGAAAGGTCAAAGGGTTTGCCACCCCAACGGGTAAAATTGAACTCTCTTCAACCATCCTGGAAAAACTCGGGTATGATCCCTTGCCCGATTTTCGGGAGCCTCCTGAAACGCCGGTCAGTGATCCCGAGATGGCTAAACGCTACCCTCTGATCCTGATCACCGGCTCCAGGTTCAGGCCTTTCCATCACTCGGAGCACCGCCAGATTCCTTCTCTCAGGGAACTCTATCCCAACCCGACCGTTGAAATTCACCCTGATACGGCGCGAAAAAGGAAGATTGCAGACGGAGACTGGGTCATGATAGAGAACGTAAGGGGAAAGATCAGGATGAGGGCGAAACTCACCTCCAAGATCCACCCACGAATGGTTGATGTCCAGCATGGCTGGTGGTTTCCTGAAGAGATCCCGGAGGATCCGGTGCTCTTCGGGGTCTTTCAATCCAACCCGAATGTCCTGACAACGGATGAAGACGCTCACTGTGATGGGCCGACTGGATCCATGAATTTCAATCCTTTGCTTTGCAGGGTCTATCCGGTGAAGAAATACAGAAGCAAAGGGAAATAAGATAAGGAGACCCTCATGAAGATCGCCATCATTGGTGCCAGCGGAGATATCGGCAGAACGGTAATCCTCTCCCTGATCCAGCGGGGGCTCATCGGCCCTTCCGATCGCCTTCAGTTGGTGGGAAGATCCGAGGGACCCAGTTTTCGCACTCTCTATGGCTTGAAATCGGACATTCTGGATGGTTTGATGGAATCCGCGCCTCACATGGAGGTCACCCTTCATCCCTCGGAAATCGATGCAGAGATTGTGGTGATGGCTGCAGGTGTCACCTTTCCAAGAGAGGTGGACAAGAAGCTCTCCCGCGAATCCCTTCAGGCGGCCAACGTGAAGATCTGTCAATCCTATGCCTCTTCGATTGCGAAACAGGGTAAATCGCCCATTTTTCTCATCACCACCAATCCGGTTGAGGCAGGAGTCAAGGTCTTTACGAAATATTTCCCAAGAGATCGAGTCCTGGGCATGGGGGTTCACATGGACACGATGCGGTTCCGGAGGGAGATCGCAGAGGCAATGGGGATCGACCGGAGCCGGATCAGGGCCCTTGTTATTGGAGAGCACGGGCCGGAGATGATTCAGCTCTGGAGCTCTGTTCGACTCGAAGGAATGGATGAAAAGGAACAGAAAGAAAAAATTAAGGAACTGGCGTCCCATCCGAGAGAGGTGGTCTGGTCCAATACTTATCAGGCATGGGAAGAAACCCTGACCCTCCTTGAAGCGGAAGGCCCCATGCAGGCTTTCAACCATATCCATGATCTCCCCATTGAAATGAGAACCCAGGTGAGACCATGGACCGCACACTACACAGGTTCAAAAACAACCATAGGGCCGGCCATGGCAACGGTCGACCTCCTGGAAAAGATCATTTTAGATCGAAAAGATCTTCTCTCCTGCCAGGTCGACCTCCAGGGAGAATTCTATGGTCTGAAGGGAATCTTTGGAACACCCCTGATTTTGGGAAGCAAAGGGATTGAAGAGATAACCGAGATCGACCTCTGGCCCGAGGAGAAAGAGCTGCTAAGAGGGGCCTGTGAGAATATCAACAAGAGGTTAAAAGGGGTATGATTCAGACATTAGACTGGACCACCTCTATTGACAGAAGAGATGAGTTGAATCGGCAGGCTCTCTAAGATTAACTGCCTACCCCATCAGCTACGAATACCTGCGATTTAGCCTGTGTGTTGAGAAGTAACATGAGATCAGCCTTTAATCTCCCGCCCGTTCCAACAATACGTGCAGCACTTCTCCATCGGCATCCCTATCGCCTCCACCATGTCATCGAGCCGCTGATACTGCAGCGTGGTCAGGCCAATCTTTTTGCAGATGCGATCCACTATGGCCCAATGCTTGCTGCAATCCGGGTTTGCATATTCATCAAAATTTTCAGGCTCCTTGCCTCCTTCAAGCTCGACCGCCGCGCGGTGGCCAGCCAGATCGAGTTGCGAGCGTGAGCGCGAGAAATTCAGAAACTTGCATCCGTATAGAAGCGGAGGGCACGACGGCCGCATGTGGACTTCTCTGGCCCCATAGGCAAACATTCGTCCGATCGTGTCTTTCAATTGCGTGCCGCGGACGATCGAGTCCTCGCAGAACAAGATTCGCTTGCCTTCGGTCAGCTCCCTGATTGGTATGAGTTTCATTTTCGCGACCAGGTCGCGAATCCTCTGATCCTGTGGCATAAAACTACGGGGCCACGTGGGCGTGTATTTCACGAACGGACGCCGATACTGCACACCGCGCGCAGCCGCATAGCCCAGCGCATGCGCAGTGCCTGAGTCGGGAATACCGGCCACATAGTCAATTTCCACCTTGTCGCGCTTCGCCAGGGCCGCGCCGCACCGGTACCGGCTCGCTTCAACATTAATCCCTTCGTAGCTCGAGGCGGGATAGCCATAGTAGATCCATAAAAATGAGCATATCTGCATGGTCGAACGAGCCGGCACCAGGGTCTTGAACCCTTTGCCGTTGACAAACACTATTTCGCCAGGGCCCAGGTCCCGCTCGACTTCATAGCCCAGGTTGGGAAAAGCACAGGTCTCCAGGGTGATTGCATAGGAATTGTCCTTTCTGCCCAGTACCACCGGCGTACGGCCGAGCCTATCGCGCGCTGCATAGATACCCTCGGGCGTAAGCAGCATCAGCGAACACGAGCCTTCAATCAACTCCTCAACTCGCCTGATCCCTGCCTCATAGCTGTCTTCCTGGTTGATAATCGTGGCGATAAGCTCCGTGGGATTCACTTCGCTGCCGCTCATCTCCGAGAAATGCGCGGTCCGCCGTCCAAAGGCTTCATTGACCAGCTTATCGGCATTCATCACCACACCCACGGTGACGATCGCGTACACGCCCAGGTGCGAGTGAATAATCAGCGGCTGGTCTTCGTAATCGCTGATGACTCCTATTCCCATCATGCCTCGCATCCGTGACAAATCCGAATCGAACTTGCTTCGGAATTGAGCATTGGTGATATCATGGATATAGCGGGTGAACCCCCCGTCGCAGCACATCGCCATCCCTCCCCGCCGCGTACCCAGATGACAATGATAGTCGGTACCGTAAAAAACGTCCGTCACACAATCACAGTCTGAAACAACACCGAAGAATCCGCCCATACCCGTTTCTTTGCTCCTTAAAATGTACGATGACGTCTTAACGTAAAATGGCTAAAAAACCCCCTTTGTGTCGCGATGGCAACCACCCTCCCGCAATGCTCCCGCAGATCCCCATCCCCCTCCCCTTTGAAGGGGAGGAAGACGGCCATTTCCCTCCCCTTTAGAGACCCTGTCGTAATGTCATTCTGAAAAATTTGCCGCACGTGGAAATCTGTTCCATCATCGCCGGCCCTGGAAACATACTGAGAATCTTAGATCAATGCTCTCTTGGGGGTGAACTAAATATAAGAAAGCGAGAGTTGTGTGTCAAGAAGAAGAGATTAGATGAAACCCTTTTGATTCTAAATAGTATATCAGATAAGATCTCGGCACACAAGTAAGGGAGGGGTCCCAGGCTTCACCTACAAAGAACGGAAATAGCGCTCAGGCATAGATTGAAGATTTCATATTCGAAATGGAGGATAACCTTTCACAACGTCCCAAGGGTCGACTGCATACTTCAACGATTGCTGGGTCGAACTTTTTAACCTAATGTCAGACAATTTCGTCCTACCGTCTTGCTTTTATACAGAAGTGTATCTGCTCTCCTTATGAGGGTATCAATAGTATCATCATCATTAACAAGCGTCGCTCCTATTGAAATTGTGGCGCCCAACTTTTCATTCCTATGCGAAACATATGCATTTTCTACGAGCAACCGCAACCTGTTACCAAGATGTTCGAGCTCTGGAAGAGTAATATTGCGTATAATGCCAATAAACTCTTCCCCACCCCAACGACCATAAAGATCAAATGGTCTTGAGTTCTTAGCCAGAGTGTTCGCCACGTTTTTGAGAACCTGATCACCAAAATCATGACCATAAGTATCATTAAATTTCTTAAAATAATCAATGTCCATGAAAAGGATACCAA
>DATIGG010000455.1:0-2090 GCA_035454825.1 Thermodesulfobacteriota bacterium
TCATCACCATGGGAAGCTTTGGAGAGACAGCCTCTGTGGCTGTGGATCGAATGTGGGGAGAGAACCGGTCCGTGGGACTCGTTAAGATCCGGCTCTGGCGACCCTTTCCCTTCGATGGCTTCCGGAAGGCAGTTCTTGGAGCCAAGAATCTGGTCGTGATTGACCGGGCCGTTTCTGTCGGCGGGCCTGGGGGCCCGGTGGCAGGAGAAGTCAAGGCAGCCCTCTACGGAGAAGAGAGCAAACCCTCTATCTATAATTATGTTGCCGGGATTTCGGGGAGGGATGTGTCCCCCTCCGATTTCATCAAGATGGTCGATAAGGCTGAGATTGAGATTGAGGAAGGAAAAAGGGACGGTTACGAAATTTATGGGGTGAGAGAATGACTGAGAAATTAGACGTCTTTGCTGTTCGGACATTGACTCAGAAGGAATACTTTGCACCAGGCCATCGGGCCTGTCAGGGATGCGCAGAGGCCTTGGCTGTCCGGCTGGTGGCCAAGGCTCTGGGAAGAAACGTGGTTGTGGCGGCGGCCACGGGATGCATGGAAATCGTTTCTTCTCCCCTTCCGTTCACTTCCTGGAGGGTTCCCTGGTTTCATGTGGCTTTTGAGAATGCCGCTGCCGTGGCCTCAGGGATTGAATCGGGGTTGAAAGCCCTCATGAGAAAAGGTCGGATTCCTTACAAGAGGATTGTGTCGATCGGGATGGCCGGAGATGGAGGAACAGCAGACATCGGGATGCAGGCCCTCTCCGGAGCACTCGAGCGGGGGCATGATATGATTTATGTCTGTACCGATAACGAAGCCTATATGAATACGGGAATCCAGCGCTCTTCCTCCACGCCCTTTGGGGCATCAACCACCACCTCTCCTTCAGGAAAAATGAGGATAGGGCAGATTACCTGGAAGAAGAATATGCCGGCCATTGCCGCTGCGCATAACATCCCTTATGTTGCGACGGCCTGCCCCAGTTATCCCATCGACCTGATCCAGAAGGTTAAGAAAGCGGCTGCGATCGAGGGTCCGGCCTATCTGCATATCCTTTCTGTTTGCCCAACAGGTTGGAGATCTGCACCCGAGCTGTCGATCAGATTGGGGCGACTGGCTGCTGAAACAGGGGTTTTTCCCATCTACGAAGTCGAATATGGGAAATATAAGCTCAACATTGATTTTCCCCAGTTGAGGCCCCTCAAGGAATATACCCGGCTCCAAGGACGATTCCGGCACCTCACCGATGAGATGCTTCAGGAGATTCAAAAGCGCATTCACCGGGAATACGAGCAATTGAGAGAAAAAGCGAGAAAAGGAGTTGAGGATGAATCCGTCAGAGATTGATACCGTGATCGAGCGATATGAAGGAAGGGAGACCGCTATACTGGCTATCCTTCAGGATATCCAGGCCAGGGAGAAGTACCTCCCCAAAGAGGTTCTTGAACAGGTGGGCCAGAAACTTCACATCCCTCTCAATAAGATTTACCGGATCGCCACCTTCTACCGGGCCTTCAGCCTGACACCCAGAGGACGCCATGAGATCCATGTCTGCCTTGGGACAGCCTGCCATGTCCGCGGAGCACAGAGGATTGTCGATCAGATCACCCTGGCGCTGGGAATCCGGTCCGGAGAAACAACGAAGGATAGAAATTTTACACTGGGAACGGTGAACTGCCTGGGCGTTTGCGCTTCAGGTCCCATCCTGGCGATTGATGGAGAGTATTTTAGCAGCATGAGTCCGATCAAGGTCGAGGGGGTTCTCAAGAAATTCCAGCCGGATCAATCGGGAAAGAAGGAGGCTTCGAATGGAAAGAATTAGCTCCCCTCAAGCACTGGAACAGTATCGAAACGAAATCATCAAGAAGAGAGATCCGGATCAGCCGTGTATCACGGTTTGCACAGGAACGGGCTGTCATGCCTCGGGATGCCATCAGGTGGTCGAGGCCTTTAAAAAGGTGCTCGCCGATCATCCGGAAGGCCATCGCGTCAATCTCCGAATGACCGGTTGCCACGGGTTCTGCGAGAAAGGCCCTCTGGTGGTCCTTCACCCCCAGAAGATCCTTTACCAAAAGGTGAAGCCTGAAAATGCGCAGGAGATCCT
>DATIGG010000456.1:0-2245 GCA_035454825.1 Thermodesulfobacteriota bacterium
TGGAGGAAAGAATATTTTCGTATAAGTCAGATGCGGATTTTCATCTGGCCCTCTCCCTGGCTTCTCATAACACCATACAGGCCCATCTCATGTTTACAATCTATGATCTTCTGTCAGAATATCTCCTTTTTTTAGATGAGAAGACCCTTTCCAACCAAGAAATCAGAAATGAGCTTTATCACCAACATCTCCGTATCTTTAATGCCATTAAGGAACGGAACAGCGAGGCTGCCCAAAGAGAAGTGATGGAGCATCTCACTTTCGTTGAAGGTGAGCTAAAAAAGCTATTGTTCCATGATCTGAGGGAACAGGACAATGCGCGTATTGGCCATTGAGACCTCTTGCGATGATACGGGAGCGGCCATTGTTCAGGATGGGATAAAGATCTTATCGAACATCGTTTCTTCTCAGGAATCTGTTCATCAGAAATATGGAGGAGTGGTTCCTGAGCTTGCTTCGAGAAAGCATATTGAGTCGATTGTGCCCATCGTGACCGGGGCGTTAGGAGAAGCAAAGGTAACGCTGAGAGATATCGATGGGATTGCCGTGACTCATGGTCCCGGATTGGTAGGCTCCCTTCTCGTCGGCCTCTCCTTTGCCAAATCGCTCTCCTTTGCAACAGGAATTCCATGCATCGGGGTCAATCATATCGAGGGACACCTTTCTGCTATCTTTCTTGAAGAGAATCCTCCGAAGTTTCCCTTCATCGGATTGGTTGTTTCAGGAGGACATACCTCTTTATTCCGAGTAGATGGGTTCGGGAAATTGATGAGGTTAGGGCAGACCAGAGACGATGCGGCTGGAGAGGCCTTTGACAAAGTTGCAAAACTCTTAAGACTGGGCTATCCGGGAGGACCGATCATCGACGCACTCTCTCAAGAGGGGAATTCGAAGGCGATTCGGTTTCCAAGGCCGTCCCTCAAAAAGCATTCCCTTGACTTCAGTTTCAGCGGCCTGAAGACCGCTGTTGTCAATTACGTAAAGGCTAATCCTGAACCTACTGGTGGTTATCCAGAAAATCATCTCAGGGATCTGGTCTCCAGTTTCCAGGAGGCTGTCGTCGAGGTCCTGGTGAGAAAGATCCTTCAGGCCGCCTATCATGAGGGGTTAAGAAGAATCGTCCTTTGTGGAGGGGTTGCTTCCAATCGCCGCCTTCGAGAAAGAATGAAAGAGGAGGCCTCTCAGGAAAGGATCAAAGTGTTCATCCCCAGTCCTTCTTTTTGCACTGACAATGCTGCAATGATCGGGGTAGTGGGGTATGAATATCTAAAGAGAGGCATCCGTTCACCCCTATCGCTCAATGCCTTTTCGAGCTCATCCCTATAATCAAAACCAGGGAGCAGGGTGTAGGGGACAGGGGGTAGGGAAGGGGAGAGGGAGAGGGGAAGGATTCCCCGCACGCTACACGCTCCACCCTGTGCCCTTTGATTTCGTCTTATGACATCCATCCGAAAAGAACTCGCAGAGCATGGATTGATGCCGAGAAAAAGCTTGGGCCAGCATTTTCTCACAGACCGGAATATCGCGAATAAGGTGGTCCAGACGGGCGGGATCGGAAGAGGAGATGTTGTTTTGGAGGTGGGCCCGGGATTGGGGATGATGACCCTTGCCCTTGCGGATCAGGCAAAAAGGGTGATCGCTGTTGAGATCGATTTAAAGTTAGTCGAGATACTCAAGAGGAAGGTGGAGGGTCGGCCGAACGTTGAAGTGGTCCAGAAAGACATACTGGAAGTTGATTTCGATCAGCTCTATCAGCAGGAGGGGCAGCCGATTAAGGTTGTCGCCAATCTGCCTTACCAGATATCGACCCCACTTCTATTTCGTTTCATCGATTCCAGAATCGTCTTCTCTTCCCTGACCCTGATGCTTCAAAAGGAGGTTGCTGAAAGAATGACCGCAGCCCCTGGGGGAAAAGATTATGGCCCCTTATCGATTTTTACTCAGCTCGTTTCCGACCTCTCCATCCATTTTTTTGTGAAACCTTCTGCTTTTTTTCCACGTCCAAAGGTGGATTCAGCAGTGATCCACATGATCTGGAAGAAGAAACCCATCGTGGACGTTCAAAACGAGGCCTGGTTCAAAAAGGTTGTGAGAGGTTGTTTTAGTTACCGGAGAAAGACCTTGATCAATGCGTTAAAACATTCAGAACTTCCTTTACCAGATGATAGTGCTGAAAGGATGAAGGGGATTGGAATCGATCCTCAAAGAAGACCCGAGACTCTCACCATTGAAGAATTCGCCCGTT
>DATIGG010000457.1:0-17277 GCA_035454825.1 Thermodesulfobacteriota bacterium
CCGGGTCAAATATTCGTTGGCCGAGTAAATACCGCAGAAATTTTCTCCTGGAATATTCAGGAATTGGGGGAGGCCAGCCCCTAAACCCAGAAAGACCGCATCATATTCCTGAAGCAGTTCATCCACCGTCTCAATCCTTCCGATCACACAGTTGACTTCGACCTTCACTCCCAATCTCTCCAGATAGTTGACCTCCGCCTGGACAATATCCTTGGGCAGACGAAATTCTGGAATGCCGTAGATCAGGACACCGCCGGTTTTGTGAAGGGCTTCAAAGATGGTCACCTCATGGCCTTTAAGGATGAGGTCCCCTGCCAAGGTTAACCCTGCTGGACCGGATCCCGCAACAGCCACTTTCTTTCCTGTGGGAGGCGCCTTTTCGGGAATAAAGCCGCCCCCTTTATTCCTTTCCCAATCCGCAGCAAATCGTTCCAGCCTGCCGACTGCCACAGGTTCGTCCTTTTTCCCGACAATGCACAGTTTTTCGCACTGGTCTTCCTGCGGACAGACCCGGCCGCAAACAGCAGGGAGGCTGTTCCGTTCTTTCAGCTTTCGGGCCGCTCCTTCATAGTCTCCCTCTGAAATGAGTTTGACAAAAGCAGGGATATCGATTTCGACTGGGCACCCTTCAATGCACTTCGGCTTTTTACATTGAAGGCACCGGCTCGACTCCAACTGGGCCAATTCGGCCGTATATCCAAAAGGGACCTCATTAAAATTCCTGGCCCTGACTTTGGGTTCCTGCTCGGGCATCTTCTGCCGTGGGACTTTCTGTTTTTCCTTCTTTTCCGCCATCTTTAACTCCTTTATTTATTTCTTATGTTCCTTCTCTTGCAAATCGATCCATGGATGCTTTCTCTTCAGGAAGATAGGCTCGTTGCCTTTTTACCAGTTCATCATAGTCGACTTCGTGGCCATCAAATTCCGGACCATCCACACAGACAAATCGAGTCTTTCCTCCTACGGTGACACGGCACGCCCCGCACATCCCGGTTGCATCGACCATGATCGGATTCAAACTGACGATGGTCTTAACGCCATACTCCTTTGTCAGCTTGCATAAAAATTTCATCATGGGCACCGGGCCGATGCCACAGATCAGACTGACATCTTTCCGTTCATCCAAGATTTTCCGGAGGACATCCGTGACAAAGCCATGATGACCATAGCTTCCATCATCGGTGGTCACCCTCAAGTCATGGCTGGCTTCCCGCATCTCCTCCTCCAAGATCAAAAGGTCTTTCGTTCGGCTACCGATAATGGCAATGACGTGATTTCCTGCCTCTTTATAGGCTTTGGTGATCGGATACATCACGGCAACCCCTGTTCCACCCCCCACGCAAACGACGGTTCCCAGGTTGTCGATGTGGGTCGGTTTTCCCAGGGGCCCGATGATATCCATGATCGCATCCCCAACGTTGAGGGTTCTCAAAAGAGCGGTCGATTTTCCCACCACCTGAAAGATCAGATCGATGATGCCTGCGGAGGGGTCTGTTCCTGCCATGGTCAGAGGAATCCTTTCCCCTGTTTCGTTGACCTTCAAAACGACAAACTGACCCGGCTTGGCCTTCCGTGCAATCCGTGATGCCTCCACCTTGAAATGGCAAACCGTCTTTTCCGCCATCTCCCTTTTGTATGTAATTTTATGCAATCTTTCTTCTCCTTTCCGTTTAAGGGGTCGCATTCCCAAAAGTTCCCTTAATATATATAAACCAAAGTTGAATGTCAAATCATTACATAAATATCACAGGAAAGAGTCTTTAATTTCAAGCGGGCAGTTGACAGATGGTGAAATTTAGATGATAATTGTCGGACTGAGCTTGATGAACGGTTTTTGGAAACCCCGGAGACTCTTTAGAAATTCGAGGGGTTTTAAACTTACTGGGGAGGAAGCAGATGAATGTCAAACTCTACGTGGGAAATCTTCCCTTTGGGGCTTCAGAGGAGGATCTGAGAAATTTCTTTTCGGAAGCAGGGTCAGTTCAGTCTATCAAAATCGTTACCGATTCCTATTCCGGGAAGCCAAGAGGGTTTGGCTTTGTCGAAATGTCCTCAGAAGCAGAGGCTCAGAAAGCGATCTCACTGCTCAACGGGAAACCTTTGATGGAACGGCCCTTGATTGTGAACGAAGCCAAACCCCAGAAAAAAGGAGAGGGTTCATTCAGGGGAAGACGGGACAGGAGCAGGTAATCCTAACTTACGTTAGAAAGAGGAGGATCGATTGTCCTTGGAGGTTAAGGTTCAAAACAATCAGATTGAGAATGCGATCAAGTCCTTGAAGCGCCAACTCATCCGGGACGGTGTTTTAAAAGAACTGAAGAACAGAAGAGCCTATGAAAAGCCATCGGTTAAGAAAAAGAGAAAACAGCGGGAGGCCAGGAGGCGAAGACAAAAAGCGGCTCGCAGGTCTTCCAGATTTTCACGATAGCTTTTCTGTGGCAGGCAGGGATATTGATCATTTGTGATCTGGGACATTAATGGCCCTCCAGAGTTTCCCTTCTTCTCTTTGAAGAAAGCCTTTTCTTGAAAGCAGAATCATTGCCTCCGATGAAAATGCCACCACATCTTTAAAGTCGAGGATAACCCGGTCGATCTCTACCCCTAAAGCCTTCTCAACTCTCTTCGCTAATTCCCTTGCCCCTTCCCGATCGATCGATCCTTCCAGCCTGACCACCAGGGTCTTCAGCCGTTCATTATAGACCGAATAGAGTTTGAGGGTGTCTGTTGCTTTTTGGCCGATCAGAAGTCTTTTCTCTGCGATCTTTTCTCCTACTCTTTGGATCAGGTCCCGTGTACTTTTGACGGGAATCGTATCATTCATCTTCTGCAAGGCCTTCGAAAGGCTCGGAATATGGCCTTCCGGGGTCTTCCGGGCAATGTTTCGGTAAGCAATGTTCGAGAGAACCCGGGTGAAGAACCGCTGCTGGGGGTGAAAAACCCTCTTGATGATGGAACCCCAGGAATAGCCTTCTTTACAGACCCAGTTAAACCCCCGTTGAAGGGTCTCCTCGGTCATCAGTTTTGGTGTGAAGACGACCGTGGCCCCATTATATTTACTCCAATCCTTGTGGAGAAGTCTCCCCTCCGATTCCATCCGCTGAAATAAAGGGGTTCCTGGAAGGGGGGTGAGAATGAAAAAACTCGGGAGTTCAATTCGATTCCGCTCACAGAACCGAAGGGTCCTCTCAAAAACCCCTTCGTCATCATGGTCCAATCCAAAGATAAAACCCGCCACGATCATAATATCGTGATCGTGGAGGGCTTTGAGGGCCTCTTCAAACTGGTGGGATCGATTAAAGGACTTATTGACCTCTTTGAGGTTCTCGGCTGAGAGGGATTCCACACCCACGAACAAGGAGACGCACCCACTCTCTGCAGCAAGCTTCAGGAGCTCTGGATCACGGGTGAGGGTTAAGCTCGCCTGGCCTGCCCATTTCTTTTTGAGGGGTTTAAGCCGAGAGAAGAGCTCCCTGGCATGGTGTCGGTTTCCTGCAACATTGTCGTCGATAAAGACGATAAATTCTCCATCCAGACGCTCCACTTCAGCGATGACATCATCCACAGGTCGACACCGGTACGTCTTTCCGAAGAAATGGGTCACATGACAGAAATCACACTGGTGAGGACACCCCCGGGTTGTCTGGACACAGTTGACCGTCATGTAGGCATCTTTGCGGAGAAGGTCGAGTCGAGGGAGAGGGAACTCCTTCATGGAACAGTAGGCCTCTTCTTTATAAAAGGGTTTGAGATTCCCTTTTTTGAAATCTTCGATCAATCCAGACCAAACAGGCTCTGCCTCACCGATTACCACAGCGTCGACATGCTGCTTGACCTCGAAGGGACAACTCGAAGCATGGGGCCCTCCCATGACGACGGGAACACCCCTTTGTCGAAACCGCTGAGCAATTTCATAAGCCCTCTTCGCGTGCATCACCATTCCAGTAACCCCCACCAGATCCACCTCTTCTTCAAAATTGATGGGTTCCACATTTTCGTCGGTAATCCTCACTTCGATTTCGGGCGGGGTCAGAGCGGCCAGGGTCGTCAGCGTGAGGCGGGCAAACCAGATGCTCTTAATTACTTTCTGCGAATGGCTGATAAACGGGTCTTCATAAGCGGGGTCGATCAATCGAATTTTCAAGAAAGGCCTCTCCTTAAAATAAGCCTCGATGAGGTCGTATGGAAGGATGATTCTCTACGAGTCCATCTGAGGGAATTAGAAGTGATTGAACTATAACCGATCTGGCAGAGGGAGTCAATTGTTCATGGATCTTATTCAGGATTCTCGGAGAGATTGTAATAGTTGCTCTTACAGGCATCCCTCAGTAAGGTCAGCGACTCTTTCACCTCGTTGAACGATTTTTTTAGGGCCTCGTATCTTTTCTCAAGGTCTATATTCTGTGTCAGGGCCCCCTCCAGCCTTGCTTGGAGCAACTGGTTCTCTTCTGAGAAATGTGAAACCTCTCTTTCCTTCAGCCTTCCTTTAATCCGAAGGAAATCATTCTGTTCGATCTTGGCCTCCAGCATCTGGATTTGGCCCAAGGCCTGGTCTCTTTCCTGACCGGTTTTGGCTAAGGTCTCTTTCAGGACCTTTATCTCTCCTTGGAACGTTCGAATTCGCTCTGATGCGTCTTCGTTCTCCTCCTCGAGATAGGCCATTTCAGAACGGAACTCCTGGAGCCTCTGGAGTTCTTTCCTTAGCCCCTCGACTTGGATTCCAAGGGATCGATTCTCATGGGCCAACTGCTGAATTGTCTTCTGGGAGGAGGCTAAGTCTATCTCCAGGGCCCTCTTCGTCCGATTCGAGACGAGAAGTTGTCCGTGGAGGTCTTCGATGAGTTTCAAGACCTCCAGGTTTTCTTCTCCCTCTTCTTCCTTGGGTGGTGCAAAGATGGCCTTCCTCTCGGCGGGTTTCTCTGGAAGCTTTATCTCCTGAGAAACCTCTCCCAGAGGCTCTGTTTTCTCTTCTGGATGGGAGAGGGACGGTTCTTCCTCTTTTCGAATCTTCGGCATCTTTTCTGCGACATTCCGATCGAATCCATCAAACCCGTTTTCCACAATCATCTGGCCTCTTGGCTTCATCCTCTGTCCTCCTCTCCTCGAGCCTTAAAACAGAATTTCTTTATGTGATTCTCTCCTTCATGTACTCCTCCATCACCCTTAACATCTCGATGACCTTCTCCACTTCCGTCTTGACCCGGTTCAGATCTTCCAGAATCCGTTGGGCCCTCTTGAGATCGAATTCAAGGGCAGAGCGCACGGTGAGGGAAGAACGGAGCTCTGCATACAGAGTGTGGATCCGTTCCGTCAGATCCTCTCTCCTCCCGTCGTCTTGCCTTTTAATGGAAGCGACCACCTTCGTTTCCGTCACATCCCAGGGTCTTTCCACCGTCTCCTTGTTCTGGGTGTTGGGAAATTTTTGCGCCACATTATTGGTAAACTCATCCGTCATGTTCGACTCCTTTCAATTGAAAAACTTCTTCAATCAGGTCCTGAGTATCGGTAGCACCCTTCGAGGATTGAGCGAAGAGGAAGATCGGGGTCCCCCGGCTGGTGGCCTCTGCAATCTTTGTGTCTTGGCGAATGACCGTCTGGAGGAGGTACTGATTGTAATGGGTTTCCAAGGCCTTTTTCGAACGTTTGCAGATCCGGTGGGACTCATTGTATCGATTCAAAAAAATGAAGATGTTTTCGAAGACAAAAGAGAAATCTTCCTCAATGGTGGAGAGGGTTTCAAAGAGGATCTTAAGGCCATGATAGGAGAGAAAATCGGCCAAAACCGGGATGAGGAGATCGTTCGAAGCGAGGATGGCATTGAGATTGAGAAGCCCAATGCTTGGAGAGGCATCCATGATGATCAGTTCGTAATCCTTCTCCACTGTGCTGATGAGCCTCTTGAGCCGGAATTCCCTCGAGTTCATGGCAAACAGAGAGAGCTCTATCGGTGAGAGATTGAGGTTGGAGGGAATGATGTCGAGGGTTGAAAGATCTGTTTTGACAATGACCTGTTCAAGGTCCTCCTTTTCAATCAAGGCATTGAAGAGGGTCTTGGAGTATTGAGAACTGTCAAGACCCAGGCACTGGGTGAGATGACCCTGGGGATCGAGGTCGATCATGAGGGTTTTAACGCCCATCTGGGCCAGACGAAAACCGTAAGAGGCAGAGACACTGCTCTTTCCAGTCCCCCCCTTAAAGTTGAGGAAGAGTTGTTTCCTCATCGATTTCACGAGGGGAGGCAATCCCAGATGGTTCCGGTAGGTGATCACATCATCGGGTTTATAATATCGCTCCTTTCGGGCATTCCTTTTGGCCCGTGGGAGAACTCCCTCGGCCTCTTTCTCAATCAGTTCCTGCCTTGAAATGCCAAGGATCTTTGAGAAGGTCATGGGAGGGTAGACCAGGTCCCCCAAAATCTGAGCTCTTTGAATCAGGGGTAAGGATTGAGGGGGCATAGGTTAGGGTTGTCCAAGCCTTCCGGTCCTGCTGGAAGAGGGCTTCATTCCTCCTCTCAGGGTGATCGGTTTTTGAGCCATTTTTTCTAAAACCCTCTTTGCCCATTTTCGGAGATCAGGCTCTGGATCCGTGATGGCCTTCATCAACCGATCTTCACTCTCTTCCGGATAGAGGGCCAGGAGGGACGAAAGGGCTGCTTTTCTCACTTTTGCATCCGGATCTTTTGACAATTCTACCAGAACAGGCAGCACGCCCTCCATCTGGACCCAACCTAAAAGGGTGGCCATCTTCCGTCTGACCCAGGGGGATTCATCACTCATGAGTTGGAGCAAAACGTTGAGATCAACCGCTTCACGAAGCTGAAAGATCCCTCGAAGGGCAGCAATCTTCACCGTTGGACTGCTGTCTTTGAGACATTTTTTCAAGAGAAAATTGACCTCTGGATCCTGAAACTTAATCAGGGCCAGGATGGCTTGAGTTCGGACGTCCGGATCCTGGTCTGACAAAGCTTCCTGAAGAAGGGGGGTCGCTACAGAGAAATCCGCCTTTTCCAAATAGCGAATCGCCAAAATTCTTAATTTCGGTGCAGGATGTTTAAGATCCATTTTCGCCTGTTCGAGCCGGGTCTGGGAGGCGAAGGGGTCCGCAAGATTGTCAGAGGGGGAAGTGGCAGCCACCCTCTCTTTTGGATTTTGAGGAAAAGCGGGTTCATTCAAGTTCGATTTTTCAAACTCTGTTGATTTCAGATAAACCAGGCGAAAACGATCTCTTACAGAACCTTCCATCGTTGCCCCGAGGGATTTTCAAAGGTTTCTAAAGGGATTATCTCTTTTTCTCAATCGGGATGAGGTTACCCTTTGGAAAAATTCTGGGAGTTCAATTTTATCAAACCCTTAATTTTAATCTATGTCAAATACCATATAATATTATGAGTGGTTTGTAAAGCAAAAAGGGTTCATTGCATTTTCGTTCATTCACGGTTAAAATAACAAATCGTGATCGTAAGTGAATTTTTTTCCTTTAGCGATGAGTGAGTCGGTTTAATCTCACGTCTTCTTCTACTGTAATCGAAGTTTATCCAAGGCAAATCTATAAAAAGAAGAAAAGGTAAGGATTCACTTCCTATGGAGGAAGGAAGAGAAGTATTTTCATCTTTATAACCTATTGAAAATGTTTTATTTCTAAGTACTTAAAAATTTTCCCAAAAATTTCACAAAAAAACTTGACAAATAGCATAAAATCTGATAAATTTTTAAGGTTTTTTCGTTTTGGTACTATTTTGGAAGGTACATAATCTTAACTTGTTGAAATCATTTATTTTCATGTAAAAGAGGGTCACCCATGCCGACCATTCAGCAACTTGTTCGAAAGGGAAGACAGGCAGTAAAAAGCAAAACATCCGCTCCAGCCTTAACGGGATCGCCCCAAAAGCGGGGGGTTTGCATCCGTGTCTATACGACAACTCCAAAGAAACCCAACTCCGCTCTTCGAAAAGTTGCCCGTGTTCGTTTGACCAATGGCATCGAAGTGACTACTTACATCCCAGGTATTGGTCATAACCTCCAGGAACACTCCGTTGTCCTCATTCGAGGTGGAAGGGTAAAGGACTTGCCCGGAGTACGGTATCACATCATCCGTGGCACCCTGGATTCTGTGGGCGTCCAAGACCGAAAACAGAGTCGCTCTAAATACGGAGCCAAAAGACCCAAGTAAGTAACAACAACCATTAACCATCTCCTCTAAAGTCCTCTTAGATCATCAGTAAAAGAGGGAGAGAGTCATCATGCCAAGAAAAAGGGAAATTAGAAAGAGAGAAGTCTTGCCTGATCCCAAATTTCATGACCCCCTTGTTGCCAAATTCATCAACGGGCTCATGCGGCGGGGGAAAAAGAGTGTGGCTGAAAGCATCTTTTACGGGGCCCTCAACCTCATCCAGGAGCGGGCTCATTCAGATCCCATGAAGACCTTTAAGCAGGCGATGGATAATGTCAAGCCCCTCATTGAGGTCAGACCCCGCAGGGTGGGCGGGGCAACTTATCAAGTCCCAGTGGAGGTGAGACCGGAGCGAAAGATGGCCCTCTCCATCCGGTGGATCATCGGTTATGCCAAACAGCGGCCCGAAAAGACGATGGAGGAGAAGCTTTCAGGGGAACTCATGGATGCTGCCAATAGCCGGGGAGCAGCGATTAAAAAGAAAGAAGATACACATAAGATGGCCGAGGCGAACAAAGCCTTTGCCCACTATCGTTGGTAGAAGAAAGATAGAAGGGGCAACTCGGAATACTGGAATATTGGAATCATGGGGGTAAGATTGTTTTCATATCTTTCCAACCTTCCATGAGTCCATGTTTTAGGGGTATGAATAGTGTCCAATCAAGCATTAAAAGAAGTGACCCGAAATATCGGCATCATGGCCCACATCGATGCTGGCAAGACGACGACGACCGAGAGGATCCTTTATTACACAGGGGTGACTCATCGAATCGGAGAGGTGGACGAAGGCTCTGCTACCATGGACTGGATGGATCAGGAAAAAGAGCGAGGGATCACCATTACCTCCGCCGCCACCACATGCTTCTGGAAAGAACACCGGGTCAATATTATCGATACCCCCGGCCATGTAGACTTTACGATCGAGGTCGAACGATCCCTCCGGGTTCTGGACGGCGCGATTGCGGTCTTCTGCTCGGTCGGAGGGGTGGAACCTCAGTCGGAAACGGTCTGGAGACAGGCCGACAAGTATCAGATTCCCCGGATTGCTTTCATCAACAAGATGGATCGAATGGGCGCTGATTTCGAGGGATGCCTCCAGATGATGATGGATCGCCTAAATATAACCCCTCTTCCTCTCCAGATCCCCATTGGGAAAGAGGACGATTTTCAGGGGATGATCGATCTGATCACCCTGAAGGCGATCCAGTATGATCCCCATGGCCTTGGGGACCATTTTGAAATCGCCGATATTCCAGAAGCCTACTTGCAGGAGGCTTTCCGGCAAAGAGGAATCCTGATCGAACGACTGGCTGAGCGGGACGATTTTTTGATGGAAAAATTTATCGATGGCCAGGAGATCTCAGAATCTGAGCTCAGGCGGGCAGTGAGGGAGGTGACCCTTCGTTTGAAAGGAACCCCTGTGCTCTGTGGCGCGGCCTTCCGCAATAAAGGGGTTCAACCTCTGCTTGATGCCATCGTTGATTATCTCCCTTCGCCCCTCGACATTCCTCCAGTGAAGGGAGTGGACCTTGACGGCCAAGAACGCAGCTTTTCTGCCAATAACGGCCATCCCCTCTCTGCGTTGGCTTTTAAAATTATGAACGATCCTTATACCGGACAACTGACTTTCTTCCGGATCTATTCCGGGTCCATCAGGTCTGGAGATTCGGTTTTCAATCCGGTCAAAGGAAAGAGAGAGCGAATCGGACGTCTGGTCAAGATGCATGCCAATAAACGAGAGGAGATTCAGGAGGTCTTTGCTGGAGATATCTTCGCGGCCGTCGGCCTGAAGCATACAACGACCGGGGACACCATCTGCAGTGAAAAAGAGCCGATTATCCTCGAATCGATGCACTTCCCTGACCCTGTGATCTCCATTGCCATTGAACCCAAAACCAAAGGGGATCTTGAGAAGCTGGGAACGTCCCTTCATAAATTGGCTTTGGAAGATCCTTCCTTTAAAGTCAAGACAGACGAGGAAACGGGCCAAACCCTCATCTCCGGCATGGGAGAGCTTCACCTCGAAATCATTGTGGATCGACTCTTAAGGGAATTCAAGGTGGAGGCCAGTGTCGGGAAACCCGAAGTGGCTTACCGGGAGACCCTTACGAAGTCGGTTGAAACAGAGGGGAAATTTGTCCGGCAATCTGGCGGAAGAGGCCAGTATGGCCATGTCTGGTTGATGATCGAGCCTCAAGAGGCAGGGAAAGGATCTGAATTCGTTAACAAGATTGTGGGCGGATCCGTACCAAGAGAATATATTCCGGCAGTCCAAAAGGGCGTGCAAGAGGCAATGGAGAAGGGGGTGCTGGCAGGATACCCCATGGTCGACGTCAAAGTGACCCTCTTTGATGGTTCTTATCATGAAGTGGATTCCTCTGAAATGGCTTTCAAGATTGCTGGATCGATGGGATTTAAGGAAGGGGCTCGGCGTGCGAACCCCATCCTGCTGGAGCCCTTGATGTCGATTGAAATCATCACCCCGGAAGAGTTTACGGGACAGGTGATGGGCGATCTGAATAGTCGAAGAGGTAAAACAACCAAGGTTGAATACCGGAAGGGAACAAACGTCATTGCCGGCGCGGTTCCTCTTGCGAATATGTTTGGATATGCCACCGACCTTCGGTCAATGACCCAGGGAAGGGCAACTTTCACCTTACAATTTTCTCGTTACAGTCCGGTGCCTCGATCCGTGAGCGAAGAGATCCTCTCTGAGCTCAAACGGGTGGCCTGAAGGCACGTCTCAATATTTAAAGGAGGGCGAAGCCATGTCGAAGCCGAAGTTTGAGAGGACGAAGCCGCATGTGAACATTGGGACGATCGGTCATGTGGATCATGGGAAGACGACGTTGACCTCAGCGATCACGCGGGTTTTGGCGACGAAGGGGTTTGCGAGTTATATGGCGTTTGATCAGATTGACAAGGCGCCGGAGGAGAAGGAGCGGGGGTTGACGATTGCGATTGCGCATGTGGAGTATGAGACGGCGAAGCGGCATTATGCGCACATTGATTGTCCGGGGCATGCGGACTATATCAAGAACATGATTACGGGAGCGGCGCAGATGGACGGGACGATTTTGGTGGTTTCTGCGGCGGATGGTCCGATGCCTCAGACGCGGGAGCATGTGTTGTTGGCGAAGCAGGTGCGGGTGCCGTATATTGTGGTTTTTTTGAACAAGGTGGACATGGTGGAGGATCCGGAGTTATTGGATTTGGTGGAGTTAGAGGTGCGGGAGTTGTTGACGGGGTATGATTTTCCTGGGGATGATGCGCCGGTGGTGCGGGGGAGTGCGTTGAAGGCGCTGGAGTGTGGGTGCGGGAAGGTGGATTGTCCGTGGTGCAGTGGGATTTGGAAGTTGATGGATGCGGTGGATGCGTTTATACCGGAGCCGGTGAGGGATATTGACAAGCCGTTTTTGATGCCGATTGAGGATGTTTTTTCGATTAGTGGACGGGGGACGGTGGTGACGGGGCGCGTGGAGCGCGGGGTGATCAAGGTGGGGGATGAGGTGGAGATTGTGGGGATCAAGCCGACGATGAAGACGGTGTGTACGGGGGTGGAGATGTTTCGGAAGATTTTGGATCAGGGGCAGGCGGGGGACAACATTGGGATACTGCTTCGGGGGATCAAGCGGGAGGAGGTAGAGCGGGGGCAGGTGGTGTCGAAGGTGGGGGCGATCACGCCGCATCGGAGGTTTAAGGCGGAGGCGTATGTGTTGACGAAGGAGGAGGGGGGTCGACACACGCCGTTTTTCAATGGGTATCGGCCGCAGTTTTATTTTCGGACGACGGATGTGACGGGGGTGGCGACGTTGCCGGAGGGGGTGGAGATGGTGATGCCGGGGGACAATGTGTCGTTGACGGTGGAGTTGATTACGCCGATCGCGATGGAGAAGGAGTTGCGGTTTGCGATTCGAGAGGGAGGACGGACGGTGGGAGCCGGGGTCATCAGCGAGGTCCTCGAATAATACGGATCGACGACAAGGGTGGACTTGCTGGTTAATGGAGATAAGAAATGCGGAATATCATCACCTTATCCTGTACGGAATGCAAAAGAAGAAATTATTCGACAACAAAGAATAAGCGGACTACTCCGGATAAGTTGGAGTTTAAGAAATACTGTCGTTTCTGTCATAAACATACGGCCCACAAGGAGAGTAAATAAATCAGTTAGAGGCGAAAGGTTGGAGGGAGGAGGCAAGAAAAGGCGCGATTCCACCTGGAGAAGCCGAAGGTTTTGCCTCAAGCGGAGCGATCCTCCACCCTTCAGCCTAAGCGGTGAGAGGCCAGTAGCTCTAACGGCTAGAGCACCGGACTCCAAATCCGGGTGTTGGGGGTTCGAATCCCTCCTGGCCTGCCAGTGCTCCTTTACCGCTCCGAATGGCAGAGGGCCATGTTGAGAGTCGATCAATATGTAGAAAAGAGGCGGGATCATGGAATTAGCCATAAGTCCAAAGATCGAGGCAGCAAAACAATTTTTGAGGGAAGTCAAGCAAGAATTGAAAAAAGTGACTTGGCCATCCAGAAAGGATACGCTCTCCGGAACAGCCGTCGTTTTGGTTGCAGTCTTCGTGATCGCCATTTTTTTGGGTATTGTCGATTCAGGTCTTTCGAGCCTCATTCGGGAATTGTTAAAGAAGGCGACAGGATAACAAGCTTCCATCTTTCACGGTAGAACTTATGGCACAACACTGGTACGTCGTAAACACCTATTCAGGTTACGAAAACAGAGCTAAACAGAATCTTGAGGAAAAGGTCAAGACCCTGGGCAAAGGAGAATTTTTCTCCGAAATTCTGGTGCCCACAGAAACCGTTGTTGAGCTGGTGAAGGGGAAACGGAAGACCTCTCAGAGAAAGATATTTCCGGGCTATATTCTGGTCAAGATGGAGCTGAATGAAGAGACATGGCATATCGTGAAGGATACGCCGAAGATCACTGGTTTCGCGGGAGATGGCACCAAACCTGTTCCCATCTCGGACAAAGAAGTCGAGGGGATCTTATCTCAGATGAAAGAGGGCGTCTCCAGGGCAAAACCCAAGGTCACCTTTAGCGTGGGAGATAACGTTCGGGTCATCGATGGTCCCTTCGCCAATTTTATTGGGACGATTGAGGAGGTCAAACCAGAGAAACGGAAACTGAAAGTTCTGGTTTCGATCTTTGGAAGGGCGACTCCAGTCGAGCTCGATTTTATTCAGGTCGAAAAGAATTAGGGTTTGTTCATTGAGGAGTGAAGCATGGCAAAGAAAGTCGTCGGAATGGTGAAACTTCAGGTTCCAGCAGGGCAGGCCAATCCTTCTCCTCCCGTCGGGCCAGCCTTAGGCCCCCATGGGGTGAACATCATGGAGTTCTGCAAGGCCTTTAACGCGCGAACTCAGGGACAAGAGGGAATGATTATCCCTGTCGTGATCACAATCTTTTCGGATCGATCCTTCACATTTATTACGAAAACCCCGCCCGCCTCCATCCTCTTGAAGAAGGCAGCGAAAATTGTCAAGGGATCTGGGGAGCCGAACCGGAACAAAGTCGGAAAGGTAACAAAAGAACAGGTTCGTGAGATTGCCCAGATCAAACTGAAGGATTTGAATGCCGTAGATCTTGAAGGTGCAATTCGAACCGTCGAGGGAACAGCCCGAAGCATGGGCATTGAGGTGGGGTGAGAGCAGACCAATGGCAAATCGAGGAAAGAAATATTCAGAGGCAAGGGATAAGGTGGATCGCACCAAACGGTACGAATTAGAAGAGGGCGTCAAGACCCTTCTGGATACGGCCCATGCTAAGTTTGATGAGGGCGTAGACCTCGCCATTCGTCTCGGAGTCGATCCCAAGAAGGCGGACCAGATGGTCCGTGGGACGGTGGTTCTTCCCAACGGAATAGGGCGGAAGGTGAGGGTCTTGGTCTTTGCCAAAGGCCAGAAGGAAAAAGAAGCGCTCGATGCCGGGGCAGACATCGTTGGTGCAGAAGACGTGATGGAGAAGATTTCCCAAGGATGGCTCGAGTTTGACAAGGCCATTGCTACCCCAGATATGATGGGTACCGTGAGCAAATTGGGTAAAATATTGGGCCCCCGGGGATTGATGCCTAACCCCAAGGTTGGGACGGTTACCTTTGATGTGGCGAAGGCCGTAAAAGAGATCAAGGCGGGTAAGGTGGAGTTCAAGGTGGAGAAAGCGGGGATCGTCCATGTCCCTGTTGGAAAGGTGTCTTTCGGATTCGACCGTTTGTTCGAAAATATGAAGGCCCTTCTTGAAGTGATTCTTCGAGTAAAACCGCCAACAAGTAAGGGGGTTTACCTTCGGAGCATCACCTTATCAACAACCATGGGGCCGGGGGTGAAGATCGATCCCCTCTCTGTTCGAAACGTGTTGAAATAGGGCCGAAGCCCTGAGAATCTCTGTCCATCAGAGGCGTGGGGCCTGGTTGTGCGCGTTTTTGTAATCGGTGTAATCAGAGATTTCTAACCTCTCGGAAATCTCCAGATGGAGGTAAGGGCGTTGAATCGTACAGAGAAAGAACAATCCATAGCTACTCTTCAAAAGCAGATAGAGCAGTACAGAGGAGCGGTCTTAGCTAATTTCCGAGGCCTCACGGTGGAACAGATCAATCAGATACGGCAGCGATTGAGGGAAGAAAGGGTTTCTTTTCATGTGGTCAAAAATACATTAATGAAACTGGCCTCGAAAGGAACCGATTTTGAAAAAGTGAACCAATATTTGGAGGGGCCGACCGCCATCGCTATTTCTTATGGAAATCCGGTTTCCCTGATCAAGATCCTTTTGGATTTTGTGAAAACACAACCCCTTCTCGAAATCAAAGTGGGTCTTGTCGAAGGAGAAGTCGTTGCCCCGGGAGAGATGAAAACCCTGGCTTCCATGCCCTCTCGGGAAGTTCTCCTTGCCCAAATCCTGGGAGGGATTCAGATGCCGGCAGCTCAGGTCGGGGGTGTCCTTCATAGCCTCTTTCAACAAGTTCTGGGTGTGCTTGAAGCTCGTGTGGACCAGCTGGCAGGGTCGGCGGATTCCACCCCTGGAATCAATCCATAAAAGAAACTCGAAACAGATAGGAGGATTTTTCCAATGGCAGCAGATGTCCAAAAGATTGCAGAGGAAATCGGTGGGTTAACTTTATTGGAAGCGCGTGATCTCGTAAAGATTCTCGAGGAAAAGTTGGGAGTCAAGGCTGCGGCTCCTGTGGCGGTTGCAGCCATGGCCGCCCCTGGCGCCGCTCCTTCAGCGGAAGCGGCACCGGCCGAGGAGAAGACCGAATTTGATGTCGTTCTGACAGGTTTTGGTGATAAGAAGATTCAGGTCATCAAGGTGGTCAGGGAGCTGACAGGATTGGGTCTCAAAGAAGCCAAAGACCTTGTAGAGGGAGTCCCCAAGCCAGTGAAAGAAGGCGTTTCGAAAGAGGAAGCCGCGACCATTAAGAAGAAGCTCGAAGACGCTGGGGGAACGGTGGAAGTGAAGTAACGAACCATTTATAATTCTACTGTGGAGAAATTTAATTTGTCTCTTCCCGAAGGACAAATCAAAAGGTGATTGACCGTCCGAACGGGAGGGGACTTTTTATTTAAAGGGGAGAAATCATGACCAGCGTGATTCCGGTCTATCGAAGATGCCGTAAGAACTTCTCGAAGATTAAAGAGGTCTTGGAAATCTCCAATCTCATCGAGATTCAGAAGAGGTCTTACGATCAGTTTCTGCAGGCCAACGTGGAGCCCGATAAGCGGGAACTCCTCGGGCTCCAGGGTGTCTTCAAAACGGTCTTTCCGATTAAGGATTTTTACGAGACCGCTTCACTCGAATTTGTTAACTACCGGCTCACCGAGCCCAAGTATGATGTCGAAGAATGCCTCCTGAGGGGGATGACCTATGCGGCCCCGATCAAGGTGACCATCCGCTTGGTCGTATGGGATGTGAACCCTGAGACCGAAGCAAAGAGCATCAAGGCCGTCAAAGAGCAGGAGGTCTATTTTGGTGAGATTCCTCTTATGACCGATAATGGCACCTTCATCATTAATGGGACGGAGCGCGTCATCGTGAGTCAGCTTCATCGGTCTCCAGGCGTCTTTTTTGACCAGGATCAAGTTAAACCCCATTCCGGCGGGAAAGTTTTCTACTATTCGCGAATCATTCCGAACCGGGGGTCGTGGATCGATTTCGAATTTGATCAGAAGGACCTTCTCTATGTTCGGATTGATCGACGTCGAAAAATTCCCGTTACTGTTCTGCTCCGCGCTTTAAAATACACCGGGGAAGAACTTCTTGACTTTTTCTACCATCGGGAAAGGATCCTCTCTCGAAAGGGGAAATTTTTAAAGGAGATCTCGAAGGATGTGCTGGTGGGACAGAAGGCCACCTCCGACATTCTCGATCCTGAGACCCATAAAGTGATCGTCAAGAAACACCGTAGGATCTCGGAGGGTTCCTATAAAAAATTGGAATTGGCCAAGATCAATACGATCTCCGTTGAGGCTGAGGACCTCCTTGGGAAGTACCTGGCGAGAGATGTCGTCGATCCTGAGACCGGGGAAGTCGTTGCCGAATGTAATGACGAGGTGACGGAGAAATTCCTGGAAGAGATCAAGAAGAGAAAGATTGAGGCTTTCGAGATCCTCTTCATCGATAATATCAACGTCAGTTCCTCCTTTCGAGACACCCTGGTGATGGACAAGATCGGATTGACCCGGGAGGAAAGGGAGAAATTACCCCTTTCCGAATCTGGGAAATCAGTTCGGGAAAAAGAATCGGAAAGGGCCTTGATCGATATCTACAAGAGGCTTCGGCCGGGAGATCCGCCAACCGTTGAAACCGCCATCAGCCTCTTCTTCAACCTCTTTTTCAATCCGGAACGTTATGACCTCTCCAAAGTGGGGAGGATGAAGCTGAATCATAAACTGGGCTTGAAGGGCATTCCGCCGAAGATCCTGGCCTTCACTGAGAAATATAAGAAGGAAGCCTTGGAAGCGGGAGCGACCTATGCCGGAGGGAAAGAACTCGTTGACCGCATTTTAGAAGGGTGGCTCGATTTTGATGAGGCCATTGCCACTCCCGAGATGGTCGATGAGATCCAGCGGGTATCGAAGATCCTTCATCCCATCGGGCTCATGCCT
>DATIGG010000458.1:0-4967 GCA_035454825.1 Thermodesulfobacteriota bacterium
GCCCATCTTTGACGCACATATCCACTACAATCAGCCCGACTGGTCTGTGCAATCGCCGGATGCGATCATGAAGCTTTTTGATCGGGCGGGGTCCGATGGGCGATGGTCTCAAGCACACCCGATGAAGGTACCCTAAGACTCTATAACAACGCCCCGGCCAGGATCGTTCCCATTTTACGGCCCTTTTCTCCTTAGGCGCAGAATATGCTAACCATGAATAACCAGGAGGACAAAGAGATATGCAGGGCATATTAGAGAAATTGTCTCAGGCAATTCAGGAAGGTGATCATACCGAATCTGTTAGGTTGGTCAAGGAGGCGCTGGGTGCCCGTATACAACCTGCGGATATCCTGGAGAAGGGGATGGTCCCTGGGATTCAAGCCCTCGGAGGTCTGTTTAAAGATGGTCAGGTATTTTTACCGGAGGTCCTCATCTCAGTGAGGGCAATGAAAAAGGGGCTAGATGAATTGAAACCTTATCTAATGAATCCGGACATTCTAAAGAAGGGGACAATGGTGCTTGGGACGGTAGAAAGAGATCTCCATGACATCGGAAAGAATCTCGTAGGGATGATGCTGGAATGCAATGGGTATAAGGTGGTTGATTTAGGCGTGGATGTGAATGCGGATCTTTTCGTCAGTGCAGCCAGAGAGAACAAAGCGGGTATTATTGCGATGTCAGGATTATTGACCTCGACGATCTCCCAGTTCAAACGGGTGATTGAAATACTGGAAGAAGCCGGGTTGAAGGGGAAGATCAAGGTAAGGAAGGAAACGAAGGGGTCAGCCCTTGACACGGGACAGAATCCTGAAAGGATACACACGGGCGTAGTTAGATTATTCGGCGGGGAACCGCATGCGCCGAGTCTCAGGCAGCAAGTCTTGGAATCGAATCAGAGACGGGTTGGTAATTGGATTGATTAACGCATGGCGATCATGATTCCAAATGATCTTGAGGAGTTCGGAACAGATGGAGAAAGAGTGTTCTTCAACTTCCTTCGATCGGTTGCCAAGCCGGATTTCCGGTACATTGCCTGGCACCTTCCCGATATAAAGGATAGCCTAACGTGTTCTGGGAACACCATACTTAATTCTTGATGCCAGCCAAAGATATTTGGAACATGAGCATATGCGCTAATCCCATTCTTCGGTGGGTAAAAGATGTAAAAGGCCAGGTTGACAAATGTTACCTCCGGTGGTAACATAAGTTCGCATGTTCACGTTTATCGAGGGGGTGAATTGGTGGTTAAATGGGACATCGACAACTGGAGAGCAATGAAGGGCCACGCGAGCAAGAGGATTGTCAAGCTACTCAAGCAACTCATGCAGGAGGGTCTTCTATGAAAATTAAGAAGGTATTTCCGAACAACCGGAGAAAAGTGTTTGAGGTTATTGTCGATGGCAAATCGCTGCTGTTTCCATACGCTCGTTTGGCTGTGAGGCCTGAGGCGGACAATCGTGTGACTAAAGCATTTGTCGACTCGGAGTTGGGAAACGAGGCATTTACTTACACACTTGCACGAGGTCAGGAGGATAGTGTCCACGTCGATCAGATACTTGAATATAACAGGGATCCTCATTATATCCGGGATTTGTTCATCTACAAACTTACTGTAGAGGCACAAAAATGCTTAGCGGCGAGTAGTCTGTCGCGCCGTGAAATCATCAGAAGGCTTGGTACATCAGCAAGTCAGTTTTATCGTTTGTTGGATCAAACAAACTACAAGAAATCTGTTTCGCAGTTGCTTGCGTTGCTTAACCTGTTAGACTGCGAGGTAGAGTTTGTTGTAAAGCAAAAGAACTCACGTACGCATTCGGATACAAGAGTAGAGATCGGATGACAAGTCAAGGACTAGGCTCTGAACCAGATCCAGGAGGCCAACCCTCATTCGTTTCTTCTCGATATCGGTGGGAGGACGGAGCCAAAAAGAAATCCTTGCCAACAGGCACACGGCTACCTGAACTCAGTCAAAGAGAAGATCCAAAAGGATGGCCAACTCGTCTCCAGAGAACCTTCATGGAGCAATTGATTTATCGATCCTCAAACCAGAGTTGTTGGCAGTCGTTGACTGAATTTTTCAGTCAAGACCTCCAGGACTCCTGATTGGTTGGCAACGGGTTCAATAGGAGAAGATTCCACTTTGACTGGATTTTTCAGTCAACATGGGTGAGGGTCATGGGGTCAGTCCGGGAATCCCTTGTCAGGGAAGGTTGGTTCCGGGATGAAGGGGAACCAACCTGACCATTGCCCTTGATGATCAACAGACCCTCTATCCCCGTTCCCAGGCTTGGAAGGAGATCGGTATCCAAGCCCAGGGCCGGGTTCACAGGATATCCTGCGTTTACCGGAATACGAGAGAGATTGCCGCGTTTGCACACAAATTCATCGGAACACCGGGTGGAGCCACTCCCAATCAGGAGGAGGATCAGCCCGGCGTTTTCCCTGATCTTTATACCTTTCATGGACCGAGCCCTGAACTGAGACAATTCGAAACCATTGAGGATATGATTGGCTATGTTGCAGACCACGTAAAGAGAATGCTTGATACAAAGGAGTATCGTGCTCCAGAAATCGCTGTCCTTTATACTGTCAAAGACCCCTGGAACATGCCTGATAAGAACCTACCAGAGATGATTGAAAAGGCCCTGGACACAAAGGGAGTCCTCTATAAGTGGGCCTCAGAGGATTACCGATCAAAAAAGTCCTATGATATTACGACAGACAGTGTAACAATTTCGACGATTCACAGCGTCAAGGGCCTCGATTCCTCCTGTGTTTTTCTCATTGGGCTGGATTTCATGGGTCCAAGGATAATGGCTCTGGATCAAACAAGAAACTTGACTTATGTGGGAATTACGCGTGCAAGGCACAGACTGTTCATCCCATATGTATCCAAAAATGAACTGATCAGTAGCCTATTAAACTGTCTTTGAAGGCAGAGAAAGATGAAGAAATACATGAAGGTATTGGAAGCAGCAAGAAATGTTAAAGAACAAATAAGCAACATCAATGAAGAATTCAAAAGAGCCATGGCCAATAGGCTTCCTCAGCAACAACCTTACGCGCCTGACACTTAATTTGAAATAAAATTATGCTATCACAAGAATTGATCCGTTCTATTCTGGCCCGCTACGCCTTACCATGGGAAGGAATCCATGGTGTGCCGCACTGGGCCCGGGTGCTGGAAAACAGGAGGCGAATTTCGGAAATGACGGAGGCAAGGAGAGATGTTGTTGAACTCTTCGCTGTTTTTCACGACTCCCAAAGGGTCAACGACGGAATTGACGATGGACATGGCCGCCGTGGTACCGAGTGGATCTCGGAAGGATAGGGATCACTCCACTGAAGGAAAAGCTTTGCACCGACAGGGCCAAGGATCCTGTCCTCCTGCAATGGGCAGTCAAGCGGGTTTGGCGTTGAAGTCATCGAAATTGAACATGGATGGGATTGCGGACCGTGAGTCGGGAGACTTTCTATCCATTACGGTAGAACCTCTGATGAGTGCCCCGACTTGACCTTACTTGAGGCAAGCTGGTTCTGCCTGTCCGCACAGGGTTTTCCTTTTAGGTAAGGGGAAGGTCTACGACCTTGAATCGAGGCTTGATGGTAGCAGTTCGGTAGCAAACAGTAGCAAAATGGTAGCAAAAGACGGGTTTCTTGGAAGTAGATGTTTGTAACTTATTGAAATGATTGGCTGAGGGACCAGGATTTGAACCTGGATTCACGGAGTCAGAGTCCGTTGTCCTACCATTGAACGATCCCCCAGCAAATGGAATCTACTGGCAATATTACACAAAACAATTTCCGAGTCAAGAGAAAATAACTGACCTGTGAAAGGCGTGGCCAGAGAGAGAACTGGGGAGTTCTGTTACGGTTTTGGAACGCGAAAGCTGCTGATCATCATCGTTCCGCTCACTGCATAAAGAATGGTAAGGGGATGAAATATCCACGGTCCCACCCGGTAGGATCCAAGCGGGATGAGATGGTCAATACGGCCCTGCCAGAACGCTATTCCAAGAATGATCACAACGACGATGCTCGTGGGGATGGGAGTCCCTTCGTAGTATTTTACCTTCCCCGCAGGGCCTGAAAGCGCTGCAGCAGTCACGTTGAATCGTGCCAGTCGGCTAATTCCACAAACCACAAAGTAAATCAAAATGAATGCGTCCCACGTGCCCCGCAAGCCCAATGTGAATCCAAGAACAGCCGGTGCAACGCCGAAAGAAACAATATCGGCCAGGGAATCAAGATCAGCCCCCAGAGCCGAATGACGGGCCAGACGACGTGCGATAAAACCATCCAGAAAGTCGCAAACAAGCGCTAAGGGAAGGAGAAGAAAGACGCTCCAGAGATGAGAGGTATGGAAACCGGCTGCATGATTCAAACAGAGAAAGATGGCTGCCATTCCACAACTGGCGTTTGCCAGAGTGATGAGGTCTGCGAGGACAAAAGACCTGAATATGGACATAGATTCCTGAGATTTATCGTTCACGTCATCACCCCGCAACAGAGCAGAGATCAATTTTTCTCTATTAAAATTCAAAACGGAGCGAAAGTCAACCCTTCGACTCCCTGGCGTAAATATCAGGGTTTGCCCTCGGCGTGGCAATTCGGTTCTATCGAACCGATCAATCTGCCGGGAGCAAAAAAGACAGGACGTACTATAGTCTCACAATAACAGCTTTACAATAATCGTGGAACTGTCATTGCCGCCGCGTATCAGGTACGGGGTAACTCCAGCGGAAATTCAGGAAAAACTGGATTCCCCCGTATCAAGTACCCCGTGTCAAGCACGGGGCAGGCTTAATCAAGTCCGGAATGACAACATTGTTAAGTCAAAGCTGAAACACCAGAGTAGTGACGACCACGCAACATTAAATTTCTGACCAAAGATGTCTGAAAATTGGGGAGAGGGGGAGGGTGAGGCGCCCAGAATATTTATCAACATTTTTGCTGGAACTGGTGTA